>CAXBWG010000001.1:0-33392 GCA_963979105.1 uncultured bacterium
TAAAATATCGCGGTGTATCTTTAGCAGACATTGTCGCCGGTTGTGAAGAATCTAAAACGCATCATTTTGAACGAACATGTTTTCTTTTATTAGTAGGAAGACTCCCAGATTACAAAGAAGAAAAAGCGTTTTCTCAATACATGGCAAAACACAGAGAAGTTCCGCAAGAAATTATAGATAACATTATTATAGGAATTCCATCAAAAGATATTATGAATAAGCTTCAAACATCTATTTCTGCATTATATGCATTTGATGACGATGCAGATTCACTAGACCCAGCAGAGACCTTTTTTAAAAGTATTCGACTCATAGCAAAATTACCATCTATCGTAGCGCTCAGCTATTTAACTACTTACAAACCAAAAGCTGAAATTGTAAAACCAACAGAAAAGATGTCACAAGCAGAAGCGTTTTTACATATATTATCATCTGGAAAAAACTCATCGGCTTTTGATGCCTACATTGTTGATTTAGCACTAGTATTGCATTGCGAGCATGGTGGCGGAAACAACTCTACATTTACAACATATGTTGTATCTTCATCTGGTTCTGACCTCTATTCCTCTTTAGCTGCAGCTGTTGCCAGTTTAAAAGGCCCTCTACACGGGGCTGCAAATAAAAAAGTAATGGATATGATGGCAGATATTAAGCAAAATGTATCTCAATGGGAAAATGTAGATGAAATTAAAGACTACCTAACAAAACTAGTAAAAAAAGAATCTGGAGATAAAAGTGGTAAATTATATGGATTAGGCCATGCTGTTTACACAAAATCAGACCCTAGAGCAATTGCAATTAAATCTATTGCAAAACGAATTGCAGACCAAAATAACAGATCTAAAGAATATAATTTATATAATCTGATTGCAGAAGTAGGACCTAGTGTATTTCAAAATGTAAAAAACTCTCAAAAAGTAATTTCACCTAACGTCGATTTTTATTCTGGCTTTGTTTATGATTGCCTTGCTATTCCAAAAGAGATATTTACACCTATTTTTGCAATGGCCAGAGCTACCGGTTGGTGTGCGCATAGAATTGAAGATATGCTTTCTGGGAAACGTATTATAAGACCTGGCTATAAATACGTAGATCCAAAATAAATTAATTATCTAATTTATCTAACCTACGCTGGTGTCTACCCCCTTCATAAGCTGAATTAAGCCAAGTAGAAATATAAATTTTTGCAGACTCAAAAGACGTTGTTCTACCACCTAAACATAAAATATTTGCATTATTATGTTCTTTTGCCATTTTAGAAGTAAATTCATCATATACCAACGCAGCACGAATCCCCTTATTTCGATTAGCCTTTATTGAAATACCTATTCCAGTTCCACAACACAAAATCCCTAAATTATTACTATCATTTAACACTTGCTTAACAACACTATCTGCAATATCTGGGTAATCCACCGATTGCGTATCAAACGTACCGCAATCTGTAAGGTCGATAGCTGTAATTGTTTTTAAATAAGCTACAAGTTTATCCTTTAACTCAAGAGCTCCATGATCTGAACCTATAAATAATTTTGTCATAATTAAACCTCCATAATCTGATTTTGATAAAACATTTTTAAACTTTCCTTCCAATGAACCCTCTTAATATCTAACACCCTATCTAATTTAGTACAATCAAGACGTCCATTTAAAGGTCTTTTTGCAGGCGCCTTATATTCGGAAGATGAAATTGGTAAAATATTACCTTTATAGTTTTCATAACTAGCAATTTCTTTACAAAACTCATACCAAGATGTAACTCCATTATCCGTACAATGATATATCCCACTTTTAGGACGTGATTTAATAACAGCTGCAACATAATTACTTAATGAATATGTATAAGTAGGTGTTCCAATTTGATCATCAATTACTCTTAATTCCTTTTTTTGATTAAATAATCGCTTCATAGTAGATACAAAGTGGTTACCATTTGGTCCATATAACCACTGAATTCTAAAAATATAATAATTCGTTAACAATTGGGCACAATATTGTTCACCCAAATATTTAGATTTTCCATAAACACTAATTGGGCTACACTTATCTTCTTCCACATAAGCCCCTCCCTCTAAAGCACCATCAAAGACGTAATCTGTAGAAAAATGAATAAATAAAGCATTAATTTTTGCAACTTTTTTTGCAATATTTTTAATTACATCTGCATTTAACAAAAAAGCTAGATCAGTTTCAAGCTCGGCATCATCAACACGTGTATAAGCCGCGCAATTAATAACGACATCTACATTTGAATGTTTAGAAAACACACAATCAAGCAACCCTTCATCACAAATATCACATGTTTTTGACGAATAGCCAATAACCTCATAATTATTTTTTTTTAATATCTTTTCTAACATACTACCCAGCATCCCAGTAGCTCCAAATAACATTATTTTCATGGATAAAAAGATATCATATAACACTAAAAATAACATTGAATGTTTAATAAATTAAAATATAGGGGAAATATTAAACAAATCAAAAACTTAAAGGCTAAAATAATGATAATCAACAAAAAAACAATAATATCGCTTATTTCATTATTATTATTTTTCTCAATACACACCTATGGATTAGATAAAGAAAAATATAAACTAGGAATTTTTGCAGAAGCCCCCCTAACAAATGGGTTTATATTAGAAAAAAAACTAGATAAAAACCACTTTTTTTCAATTAAATACGGTATCGCACCCGAATATTACATGAACATGTTAGGCTCTGGACTTGAAAATTTTGATTGGTGGAATAGCATCTATTCCAATCTTCTTACAGAAATTTGCACGGGCATGCAAGGTGGTGAGCTTTCTTTTGGAACAACTAATTTCTTAAACAAAAAAAATCTTATAGCAAGCTTTGGCGTTTCACTTTATAATGTCGACTATAATTCATACGGAAACGAATTATTTAATGCTACTTTTGGAACATCTTTAGACAAAGAACAACCGTTAGGAATAAAAGCAAAATTAGTCGCACTTAATTTTAATATTTCAAAAATACACCCCCTCAAAAAAAACTGGGAATTAGTTACTGGATTTAACATAAAATATATAAACTCATTTTATGGATCTGTATATTCAGACGTTGCGATTAACGATCAACTATCCTATTCATTAAACAATTGGCTTACAGCTTATTTAGAAAGTTTATTCTTACCAACACTATCGATACAATTAAAATATACATTTAAATAATTATTAACTTAAATCATAAAAAATATCACGTAAGCCTATAAAAATAAGTTGAGGTTCATATTCATCAGCATCTAAAAAGGGCTCTAAAACAGAAATTGCAGACCCCGTAGCAATCACTTTTAAATCCGAATATTTCATCCTATATTCAGCAATAAATCCATTAATTAAATATCTAAATCCATTAAACAAACCCACCTCAACTGCTTGCTTTGTGTTTTTCCCCATTAAAGCATCAACTTCTTCAACATATATTAACGGAATTTGCGCAGTATAATCGTTTAATGCCTGAGATGAAATTTTTAATCCAGGAAAAATAGCCCCACCCTGATACACCCCTGTAGAATCTACAAAACAAAATGGTAAAGCTGTTCCAGAATCAATAATCAAACAAGGTTGTTTATATTTTTGATATGCAGCATAGGCTGTAATAATTCTATCAGAACCCAACTCAGCAGGTGTGTCTATATTAATTTTTAATAATGGAACATTAGATGAATCAATAAACAATACCTCAGAATTTGGAATTAAATAAAACATCTTATTTAAATTAGGGACAACAGAAGAAATAATACACCTTGAATTACAAAAAAAAGAATTCAATTGAGTTTGATCTAATTCACAAGTACGAATAAATTTTTGATTAACTAAACTAGCATCTTCAGATAATTCATAATACTCTAAATTAGAATTACCTAAATCAATTAAAAAAGTTTTATTTTTGCTCATAATGGGAATAGTAAGAAAGTTGAGTTAAAAAAACAATAATTAGTTTAATAGAAAAAATACATAGTAAAGGTTAAAATAGAGTTACCCATGCCAAAAAAATCAACAAATAATACATTAGATTATAAAAATAAATTAAAAAATGAAATTTTAAATCTATCAAAAAACAATACATTATTAACTCAATTTTGCAGTTGTTATATTACATCCCTAAATACAAAATCCCTACATAAATATACATCAGAAACATTATTTGAATTTTTAAAAACACAATTTAATTACCTTGTAACTTTTTTTGAAAAAAAAGAAAACTATTTACTCGACATAAAAAATACATCTCACCGTAGTATTACAGTGACAATTATATGCCCTGATGTCCAATATTTAATTTTCACACTAGAAAATTTATTTAAACAATTCAATTTAACAATAACAAGAATGAATCATCCATTAGTATCAGTTTATAAAAATCAAAAAAAAGAAATCACATTTATTGATTTACCAAAAAAAGATAGTAAATTATTTTCATGTTGTTCAATTGAATGTCAATTTGAAAATTCAAAATTAGAATTAAACAAACTAGAACAAGAATTAAAATATCGTCTAAATGCAGCTCTTTGTATTTCAAAAGATAGTAATCAAATGATGAAAAACCTAATTTTTGTACAACATGATGTATCTAAAACACCAACACATTTTCCTGAATTTCAAAAAGAATGGATAGAATTACTAGATTGGTTAACAAATGAAAACTTTTCTTGTTTTGGATATGGAGAATTTTTAATTACAAAAACAGGCACTTCACACTTAATAAAATTAAATGAATCAGAATCATTAGGATTATTATCAAAAACCTATTTAAATCACTCTAACTCAACATTAGTTTCACAAATTAAAAATCAAATCAAAAACCTAATGGATTACAGATCTCCCTTTATTTTTGACTCCCTAAAATATAAAAGTCCAATAAAAAGATTTGAAAATTTAATGAGAATTAACCTTAAAATACCAACAGGTCCAAACAAATGGATTCAATACAACTTTATTGGATTATTAAAACGAAGCTCATTATTAGCAAAAAACACAGAAACCCCCATTATTAAATTAAAAATAAAAACAATATTAGAAAGAAAACAAATTTGGCCTGGAAGTCATAACTACTACCAAACCATTCGATTATTAAACAATGTTCCAAAAATAGAATTATTTAAAACACCTATCGAAAACCTTCAAGAAATTATAGAAAACCTACTTTCAATTACAAATCCAAATGACATTTCTTTTTTCAAACTAAAACAAATCGATAAATCTAAATTGTTCGTTATGGGAGTTATTCCTAATAGTGTATTTTCCAATTCTAACCTAATCAAGATTATAAACTATCTTGAAAAAGAAATTCCAAACTCCGGAATAGAATACTTTGTAATACCAAGTGAACAATTTGTAAGAATTCATATTTACTTTGATCAAGAAAAAACAAATGAATTTAATATAGATTTAAACAAAATAGAATCTACAGTTATTGAACTCATTCAACCTTGGGAAAAACGATTTCATCAAATACTTATTAACAACTTTGGAATCAAAAAATCAGATACTCTTTACACCAAGTACGTCCATTCATTTCCTGAACATTATAAAATCAGACGATCCCCTAGAGATGCAATTATTGATGTTGATTATTTTGAAAGCTCTACTATTAACAAAAAAACCGAATTCAATTTAGTTCCGTTTAAATTTAAAGATTCATTACTTACAGGAAAAGCAAATTTATTAAATATTTATCATTATGAAAAAATAGATTTATTTCAATTTATTCCAATTTTTCAAAATTTAAATATATACTTTTTTGATGAGTTAACAACACGAGTCGGGTCAATAAATTCAATCATAGGCTATATTCATGCATTTAGAATTAAATTTATTGAATCATCCCATTACACCCCTCAATTTGAAAGTTTTAAAGATAGGTTAATTCATTTATTAAACGCCATTTTTCAAAACAAACTACCAAATGACCCAATCAATGGGTTAATTAGTTGTACAGAACTAAATTGGAAAGATATTTTTATTCTCCAAGGGTATCGAAATTATTTATTACAATTACGGCCAAACTACACTAAAGAAAAAATTAACACCACAATTTTAAAACATAAACATCCTATAGAACTAATAATTAAATATTTTAAAACAAAATTTACCTATACCAACAATCATACGCCAAGCAAAAAGCAAATAAATCAATGCCTCACACTAAAAGAAGCCTTTTTAGACTCCCTATCAAGCGTAAGTGATATCGACGAAGATTACATTTTAAAGTGGATATTCAATTTAATTGAACATACATTACGAACTAATTACTTTAAACATGAATTAGAAACAAGCAATCTACTAAGCTTAAAGCTTGATGGAGAAAAAATTATCGCACCATTACCAAAATCGTTTAAAGAAATTTTTATTTTTGATCCAGAAGTAGAAGGAATCCATATTAGATTTGGCGCAGTCTCAAGAGGGGGAATCCGTTGGTCCAGTAGGCCAAATGACTACCGAAGTGAAGTATTAGGCCTAGCTAAAACACAACGAGTCAAAAACGTTGTAATAATACCAAATGGATCCAAAGGTGGATTTGTAATAAAAAAGAAATTTGAAAAATCAAATACCCCTACAGAGTCAAAAAATCAATATGAAAAATTTATTGAAGGTTTAATTTCATTAACAGATAACGTAGATAACAAAAACAATATAATAAAACCAGAAAAAACAATTTGCTATGATACAGATGACCCTTACTTAGTAGTAGCTGCAGACAAAGGAACAGCAACATTTTCTGATTTCGCAAACAATATATCTACAACTAACAATTTTTGGCTTGATGATGCATTTGCATCTGGAGGAAGTGCTGGCTTTAATCATAAAGAACTTGGAATTACAGCAAAAGGAGCATGGGAATGCGTAAAACTCCACTTCTTAGAAATTGGAAAAGATATAAACAAAACCCCATTTACATGCGTAGGAATAGGAGATATGTCGGGAGATGTTTTTGGAAATGGAATGTTATTATCTAAACAAACAAAATTAATAGCAGCATTTAACCATCTTCATATTTTTATAGACCCAACTCCAGATGCAAAAATAAGCTGGGAAGAAAGAAACAGATTATTTAATTTACCAAAATCAACTTGGGAAGATTACAACAAAAAATTATTAAGCACTGGCGGAGGAATCTATAGTAGGTACTCTAAAAAAATAACCCTATCAAACGAAATAAAAAAATTATTAAATTTAGAACAAAACGAGCTAAACGGCTCAGAACTTATTCATGCCCTTTTACAATGTAAAGTTGAACTTCTTTGGTTTGGAGGAATAGGTACTTATATTAAATCAGAAAATCAATCACATTCATCCGTTGGAGACCTTGCCAATGACAGTGTTAGAATAAATGATTCTCAATGCAAAGCAAAAGTTATTGGAGAAGGTGCAAATCTTGGGATAACCCAACAAGCCAGACTTAAACTAAGCGAAAATTCTATTCATTTAAATACAGATTTCATAGATAATTCAGCAGGAGTAAATATTTCTGACTACGAAGTTAATTTAAAAATTTTTCTACAAAAACTTCTTCAGAAAAAGCACATAAAAACAACAAAAGATCGAAATAGTTTATTAAAAAAATCAACTAAAAATGTGATTGAAAATGTTTTGAAAAACAATATTTATCAACACAAACTTCTTTCAATGGAAGAAATACGATCAAAAATATCGATTTCCCCATATACAAATTTAATTACACATTTTATTAACGAAAAAAAACTTAACCCACAAACAGACATCATTCCATCACAGGAAAAATTTGAAGAACTCGATAAAAAAAAGATGTCACTACCACGTCCTTTACTAGCCTTACTCCAATCACTAATTAAATTAGATATAAATGGTACGTTATTAGAAAAATTTAATTCAAAAGATCCTTTTTTAAATAATTTCTTTTATAATTACTTTCCAAAATCTGTGATTGAAAAATTCAAAAAAGAATTAAACAACCATCAACTTAAACATGAAATCATAATTACTGAATTAACAAACTACATTATTAACAACGCAGGCGTATTATTCTTTAGATCTACTCAAGAAATTACTGGAAAATCGATAAAAGAAATTACCGAAACCTACCTAATTCTAGACAAAACATTAAATTACCAATCACACAGAAAGGAACTATTAAAACAACAAATTCCACTCTCAGAAAAATATAAACAGTTAATCAAATTAGAATCTCAATTAAAATATATTATTATAGATGCCCTACTAATCCCAAACTCAAAATTCAATATAGAAAATTTTTCTAATATTCAAAAATTATATACAACATTTCTTTCTAACTTCAACCCCAATACACTGAGCAATACCACTATTGAATTAAATAGATTTTTTATCCCTTATTATACAATTCTAACTACCCTTAAAAAGCCCCATACTAAAACAACTCTCAACTCAATTGAAAAAATCTATAGTTATTTTAGTTTCGATTTTATATTAATGGCATTAAATCAAACTATTCTAAACTCAAACTGGGAAGTTGAACAAATAAAATTATTATACAAAATTTTATCACAAAAAAAGATAACTATTATTAATAAAGTCTTAACTACTAAACCCAACAAAGACACTCTATCCTCAGATAAAATCCAATCATTTTTCTCAACAGACTTAAACTCATTTAACAACCTAATTTTAGAGGTAAAATCTATAGAAACTGTTTCATTATCTGCATTAACTGTAATAATTAATAAATTAAATTTATTATAACTTAAATTAAAAGAATATAAATTAACTACCTAAAATAATACCTCTTAAACACCCCTATTAAAAAAACTAAATTAATTAAAACTTATATTTTCAAAAATTGCACTCAATGCTTCCTTTGCTACCTCTGTATTATTTTTAATTGCATTAGAACGAATGAAAAACAAATCATCCAATACAATTACATCCTGAGATGAGAAAATTTGAGCATTGTTTTTATTATCCATAGTAACTCCTTAATTTATTTGAAATTGATATTGTTTTATTACCCTTAGTTAGATACTATAAAAACATTGAAATTTTTTGATATGACAAACAACACCCCTCACACTTATTACATCATTGGACCAACTGCAATAGGAAAATCAAATTACGCTATAGATTTAGCAAAAAAAATAAACGGTGAAATTATTTCTGCAGATGCCTATCAGATTTATAAATACATGAATATCGGGACAGGGAAAACACCAATTAAACACCAACAAAAAATACCTCATCACCTTTTAGATATCTTAACCCCAGATCAGAACTATAATGTTACTGATTTTTTAAAAAGAACAAATACCCTAATAAACTCTATAACAAAAAAAAATAAAACAGCAATTATTTGCGGTGGAAACGGGCTGTACCTTCAATCATTTTTATATAACTATACATTCCCTGCTGCAAAAAGTGATCCTGAAATCAGAAAAAATCTAGAAGAAAAGTATATAAGCAAAGGCAAAGAATATCTATGGAATTATTTAAATAAAACTGATCCTGTATCTGCAAAAAAAATACATCCAAACAACAAACATCATCTCCTACGCTGTATTGAAATATATGAAATCACAAAGAAAATTCCATCAGAAATAAAACAAAAATCCCCTACAATTAGACCCAATACAAAAATAATTGGTTTAAACTCCTCTAGAAATGTGGTAAAAGACCTTATAAGCACAAGAGTAGATAACATGATAAAAATAGGATTAATTGAAGAAGTTAATTTATTACTCAAAAAAGGGTACCCTCATAGTTTACCTGCATTAAATTGTATTGGATACAAAGAAGTAATAAGTTATTTAAAAGGTATTATTGATAAAAAAGACATGATAGAATTAATTAAGAGAAATTCCTATCATTTCTCAAAACGACAACTAACATGGTTTAAAAAAATTGAAAATATTAACTGGCTTTAAATCATTAATTCAAAACAAAAAAGACAACATATTAATTTATGTGTTTTTAGCTATTGTTACCTCAATATTTTCATTAATCATTTTTTCACCATCTATTCCTCAAAATATAACTCTTCAAATTGGAGACATGGCACAAGAAACAATTGCATCTCCTAAATTATTAGAATTTCAAACAAAAAAAGATATTACATTAACAAATCAACAGCAAAAAAACATCGAACAAAATATTGGAAAAATATATTCTATTAATCCAAAAATAACCAAAAACATCCGTAACAATATAAATTCTTTTTTTTCTGACTTAATTATGTCAGAAACTATAAAGTTTTACATGAAACAAATTATTACAGCTGAAGAATACACTCACTTAAAATCATTAACTAAAGAAGACCTAAAAAAACTTAAACAAGCACTTCTTATTGCAACTAACTCCATTTTAGAAAAAGGAATTTATGAAACACATCTACCTAGTATTACAAATGAATTAAACAAGCAAGTTGATTACAATTACACAGAAGCTAAAAAAGCTGGAATAAAAGTTATTAAATTTTATATAAAACCCAATATAATAAACAATGAAAACCAGCGTCTTGCGCTCCTAAACCAAGCAAAAAACTCAATCAAAAAAGTAACAACAACAATAAAAAAAGGAGAACCCATCATTTATCAAAATGATATTGTAAATTCCTATCATATTGAAATATTTAAGGCCTTACAAATGTACAACAAAAAAACAAATTTAACTCAATACTTTGGAATTTTCATTTTATGTTTTTGTGCATTGATAATATTAGAGCGTTTCATTTATTGTTTTTCAAATTCATTTTATTCATTTAAATATATATCATTAGTCATGTTAATTTTATTAATTTTAATATTAATTTCCAGATCATTAATAACACTTGAGTTTATCCCCAATCATCTTTCAATTTATATATTAGTACCCATTTCAATTTCTGCAATGTTATTATCTTTTTTAGTTACATCAAAAATTTCTATAATTTGTGGAACATTTATATCACTATTTGCATCTCTTATTTTTAGCACAAGCTATGAAGCCTTTATTTTTTTATTTTTAAGTAATTGCATAACTACCTTTATTATTTTCAATTCATATAAACGCTCAGATGTTATTGTTTGTGGATATATTATAGGACTATTTAATGTCATTATTATTTTAGGAATAGGTCTATTTACAAAAGAAGCCTCCTATATGTGGTATAGCATTAATAGTATTTTTGGATTTCTTAATGGAATTATTTCATCGATGATCACACTTGCTATTCTTCCCTATTTTGAATCGATATTCAAAATAACAACAAATCAAACTCTTTTAGAACTATCAAATCTAAATCATCCCATATTAAAACGGCTTATGTTAAATGCACCAGGAACATACCAGCATAGTTTAATGGTATCAAACTTAGCTGAAGCAGCCGCCGAAACAATTCAAGCCAATACGATTTTATGTCGAGTAGGAAGTTATTTTCATGATATAGGAAAACTAAAACGTCCTATATTTTTTAGCGAGAATCAATTTTCAGAATCTAATCCTCATGACACATTATCCCCTAGAATAAGTAAACTTATTATTATTTCACATGTAAAAGATGGAGTTGAACTTTCAAAAAAACACAAATTACCAAAAGTGTTACAAGATATTATCGAACAACATCATGGAACTTCTCTTTTATCTATTTTTTATTCACACGCAAAAGCAGATGAAGGTAACAATATATCAACAGACGATGAATTTCGTTATTTGGGACCAAAGCCCCAAACTAAAGAAGCTGGAATTATTATGCTTGCAGATTCAGTTGAAGCGGCAACCAAATCATTAGAAAAACCAAATCCTCAAAAAATACAAAATATTATCGACAAAGTTTTTAAATCAAAACTAGATGATTTACAACTATCTGAATGTCCTCTAAGTCTTAATGAAATTTATATGATTAAATCATCATTTTTATATTTATTTAAAGGGATGTATCATAACAGAGTAGATTATTCATCTGAATTAAAATCCTTTGAAAATTCAACAAAACAAAAACCTGATTCTAATTCCAAAAAAACAAATGAATAATAATAAAGAATTTATTCAAATAAATTATTCAACAGAAATAAAATTAAATTTTAATGTTAAAGAATTTATTAAAAACGCACTTAATATATTTAATTTTCAACTAATATTTTTCGAATTATCATTTACAAACGATGAACAAATCAAACAAATCCATAATCAATATTTAAATTTAAATACGACCACAGATGTTATTACATTCAATTTAAATAACCTAGAAGAACCTCACGGAGATATTTATATTTGTATTGATGAAGCAAAAAGAAATGCAAAAAGCTTAAACCATTGTCTGGATTATGAAATAAAAACATTAATCATTCATGCGTTACTACATTTAATTGGATATACAGACACTACAAAGGCTGAAAAAGAAAAAATGTTTAAAGAACAAGACAGACTATTAAATTTATTAACAACAGCCTAATGAAACATAAAAATTCAATTATATCCAGCTTCAAAGTTGCATTGAAAGGTTTGAAGATAGCATTTATTTCAGAAAAAAACATAAAAATACATTCAATCATAGCACTGCTAACACTAATACTAAGTTTTATATGTCAGCTATCTACAATAGAAATAGCAATTATCTTATTATGCATAGGCATAGTAATCTCTTTAGAGCTTATTAATACAGCATTAGAGTCCTTTTTAAACTTATACTCAACACAATACAACTCAACAATAAAAAACATCAAAGATATCGCAGCTGCAAGTGTTTTATTTATAAGCACAATAGCATTCACCATAGGATGCGTAATTTTTATTCCAAAATGTTTAAAATATATTGAATTATGGAAATAATAGAATATTATATAAGTTTATGACTAATACATTAATATTTTTATCCTTTATTTTGTTATCTTCTTTTTTTTCTGGAGCAGAAACAGCATTCACTGCAATAAATAGAATAAAACTAAGATCTATAATTGAAAAAAAAGAAAAAAAGACAACCTATTTAGAATTTCTGTTAAGATCTCCAAAAAAATTACTTACATGTATTTTAATTGGAAATAATCTTGCAAACATAGCCGCAACTACGTTTGCAACAGCATTTTTCATAAACATATTTAAATCTGTAGGAATTCATAGCATTGCAACATCATTAACACTAATCACAATTATAGTTACCTTTATTTTGTTAATTTTTGGAGAGATATCCCCAAAAACATTTGCAATGAAAAACCCAACAAAATGGGCTTTGCGAATTTCTCCAATAATTTATTACATCTATATTGGATTATACCCTTTAGTATTACTATTTTATTCATTTTCAAAAATTATAAGCAAAATTTTAGGCATTAAATCAACTTCAAACTCACATTTAACAGAAGAGGAAATTAAACTGTTAATCCAACTTGGACAAGAAGATGGAATCTTAGAAAAAGAAGAACAAAAAATGCTACATGGCGTAATAAATGTTTTTGATAAAGTTGTAAGAGAAATTATGACACCAAGAACAGATATGATATGTATTGAAATAACAGATAATGTTTCAAATGTAATTAACATAATAACCACAAAAGGTCATTCAAGAATCCCAATATATGAAGACAAAATAGACAATATAATAGGGTTTATTTACGCAAAAGACTTATTAAATATAAACCCTTCAATTAAAACACATAATCTAAGAAGTTTTATGAGAGAAGCTATATTTATTCCAGAAACGAAATCAATAGAATCATTATTACAACAAATGAGAAAATCAAAATTTCATTTAGCTGTGGTAGTAGACGAACACGGAGGTGTATCCGGACTTGTAACAATGGAAGATATTATTGAGGAAATAGTAGGAGAAATACATGATGAATACGACAAAGACAATGTATATATTAAACAAATTAATACCAATCATCTTATTATAAATGCCAAAACAAATTTAGATGAACTATCAAGTTATTTAAACTTTACATTCCCTAAAAAAGACGATTATGACACAGTTGCTGGCTTTATTTTATATGAATTAGGATCCTTTCCTAAAAAAAATCAAGTAATCAAATATGAACATTTTGAATTCATTATAAAAGATATTCGGAATCGACGAATAATTGCATTTGATGTTAAAATCAATAAATCAACTGAAGAAGTCGATAATGCAAATGAAAATAAATAAATTAAACACCAAATTTTTAACAAAACTAAAATTAAATAAAAGTCCTCTAAACTATTTTAAATCTATACTAGTTAACCGTGGATTTGATAATTTTGTAATACTTTCAGACTACGCCAATAGACTCTGGCCACACTGGATTCACAAGTATCTAGATCCCAATCAAAAAAACATGTCTTATGAAAATACAATATTAACAATAATTAATAACAAATTTAGAAACTGGACCTATTTAAAAGAAAAAAACACTAAGACAACAATAACTGTTGATCCTCATGGATTAATATTTATAGAAAACTCACCATATTCGATTGATTTTTGGATAGCTGAAGAAGATAATTTTTATTTTTATGCAAAAAGTAAAAATGTAAAACAAAAATATCACCCGCAACATAACACTATAGAAACTAGTCACAGCTTTAATCAACTAAACATAGTAAGCTCTACATTTTTTAGATCATTACCTCAAAAACACAATATTTTATTTTGCGATAACAAAATCACAAACACCTCAAATACAAAAAAATCATTATCTTTTTTCATTTCAATCCGCCCCTATGACCTCGAAGGAGTAACCTCCTTAAAAAAAATTCAATATGTCCAATCTAATGCATTTTTAATTAACTCTAAACTGAGCATATGCCTTGATAATAAACCCGATAATATTCTATGCCTCCCATTTTCACATGGGGATGTATCTCAGTTTCACAACAAACTAGAGATGATTTTCCAGGCAACATGTAACCACAAAAAAGCATCAGGAGTAGCGCAATTCAATCTCAATCTAGACCCTGGGGAATCTAAAATAATTTCCTTTAAATCACCATTTACAAAAAACAAAATATCTAAATATTTATTTTCCAAAAAATATAAAATAGAAAATTTAAAATTAAAAATAAATAATTTAAAAAAGCTATCTTCATCTCAATCAATTATTGATTCTAGCGTATCAAAAACTGAAACTCAAATTAAAACACCAGACAAAAAGATTAACACCTTTTTAAAATCAATCTATGCACAACTATCTAGCTCATATAATTATACAGATATAAACACGGGTATATACTTTAATTATTTATATAATTCATCAGATTTCTTAAACTATATTATATTGCTACATAAATTTGGGTATTCAAACAATGATTTAAACATAACATTAAATAATCTATATTTTAAAAAAGTATTAAAAGAATTAAAAAGTCAAAAATTCGCCTACGAAAAATTAGGTCAATGGTTTGATCAAGTATACTACCTATATAACTCAAAAATATTAACATTAACAAAAGAAAAACTTTTAATAATAAAAGACATACTAAGTTACTGTATTGGAAACCTAGAAAATTTTAACACTATTAATACAAAAATTTTAAACAAAAGAAATTGCGAAAGAAAAAATAAAAAAAGAAATTATTTAATAGACAATTTATCTGTATTGCAAAGTATAAAAACATATAAAGAACTATTAAACCATTCATCTATTTTTTCAACAAAAAAGTTAAACAAAGAATTTGAGAAAACAAATCATGCAGAAATTGTTTTAACAAATGGAATTCAAGAATTTATTAAAACTACTACTAAAAAAACTCTCATAAAAGACCTAATTTCACCAAACTTATCCCAAACAGTAACGCTAAACTCCATTGAATGCACACAGTATTTTACTAAACTATTTCCAACAAAAACAACATTAATTCAAAAAACTATAGAGGAAATTAAAACTCAATATTTTCATAACGGTATAGTTTATTCAGGAATAAACCCCTCAGGATATCCATTACATAGTAATTTATCTTATGCAGATATACTGTATAATTTAAATGATACCGAGTATTTTAATTTCTTAAATTCGTTGCTAAATCTTACAACAGATACATATACACTACCTAATGTAATTCATTTAACAACCAAATGTGGAAGCGAGGGAGACGGGCATAATATTTTAATTACAACATTACTGGCACTAAAGCTTATAAAATGTTTTATAGAAGAGAATCCAGCTAGCTTAGAACTATTTAAACACACACCAAAAGAGTGGTTAGTGAATGAAAAATTATATATAACAAATATAAACACATCATTTGGCGAATTCTCATTCCAATTAACCCCGAAAGAAAAGACAGTAGAATTGAATTTTAATCTTTCAGAAACATCTCCCTGCGCATTTATTATTATTCATGTCCCAAATGAATTCAAAAAATTCTCAATTTCAGAAAATATTTTTGAAATTTCAAAACCCGATATAAAAATACCAATAAACTCAAAAAAGGTTATATTTCATAAATCAAATGAAAATAAATGATGAAATAACCTCTATTTCTATTGAGAAGTTAGTAAATGAAGGGCTCGCCTTAAATTATATTAACAACAAAACAGTATTAATATATAACGCAATTCCAGGTGACATTGTTACAATTAAAATAATAAAAAAGAAAAAAAGAATATTCTTTGCAAAAGTAATAAAAATTGAAAAAAAATCCGAATTCAGAAAAACTTCAAATTGTATACATAGTAAAACTTGCGGCGGATGTATATATCAAGAAATTGACTATGCAACACAAATAAAATTTAAAGAAACCGTATTAAAAGATATAATAAATTATAATTTACCTGAATTAGAAAACATTGTCTGGCCAATAAAAAAATGTAATAAAATACAATATCATCGTAACAAAATGGAATTTGCATTTTCAAAAAAAGATTCTAAGTTAATTTTAGGACTTAAAGAAAAAAATTCTTTTGATAACGTAGTTGAAGTTGAAGACTGCAAATTATTATCCAAAGAATCTAATGAATTTCTAAAATTTACAACAAACTATTTTTCAAATATAAATATTGAACTTTGGGATTCAAGAGAACAGAAAGGATGTCTAAGCCACTTAGCTATCAGGCATTCAAAAGCATTTGATAATTACATGGTAAATATTAAAGCCCATTCATATAATGACACCTTTAATAATTATGCAACCGCTTTAACAAAAGAATACAAAAAAATAACATCAGTGAATCTAATCCTAATAAATGAAAAAAAAGGATCCCCAACAACAACTCAGAGTATAAATCTTATAGGAACTAAAACCTTAAAAGAAAATATTGGAGATTTAACATTTTTAATATCTCCGTTATCCTTTTTTCAAACAAATACAGAACAAACAAACATACTTTATGACACAATCAAGGAACTAGCCAGTATAAAAGAAAACTCAAAATTATTAGATTTATACTGTGGTACAGGAACCATAGGTTTATATCTTTGCGATAAAGAGGGATTTGTAACGGGCATTGAAGAGATAGAAGCCGCCATTGAAAATGCGAAAGAAAATGCAAATATAAATAAAATAAAAAACACTAATTTTTATGCGGGTAAAGTGAAAAATATTTTAAAGTTTAATGAATTTGATATCACAACAATAATCGTAGATCCTCCAAGATCTGGAATGACACCAAAGGCACTTAAACGAACTGCTGAGCTAAGATGCAAAGATATAATATATGTATCATGTAACCCGATAACATTAATGAGAGACATAAAGGAATTTATAAAACTTAACTATAAAGTAACCCATTTAATTCCAGTAGATATGTTTCCTCATACATACCATCTTGAATGTGTAGTAAAGCTTAGGTTAAACTAACACTATATGAACCAAAATTATTCAACAGGACATCATCATATAGATGAACATCACGAACATCTTTTAGAACTAATTACTCAACTTGATAGCGTAATCCAAACAAATAGAAGAAAAAACATAGAACCACTAATAGTTTTTCTAGAAGATTATTCTGAAGATCACTTTAAAGAAGAAGAAGATATCATGAAACAAACGAATTATATTGGATACTCTCTTCATAAAGCGGAACATCAAAAATTTAAACATTTAATAAAAGATCTAAGAAATTTATACGAAAAAGATAAGCCAACAGCTCATTTGGTATTTTTTATAAGAAAAATTATTGATCAATTAGTCACACATATTAAAACCATAGATGTATCTATAAAAGATTTATAAAGGAGGGTTAAATGCAATCAAATCCACACACAATTTTCGAAGACTATCTAAAAAGCACAGAAGGTAGATACACAAAAACAAAACGACTTATTACAAATGAAATTTTTTGTTTAAACGATCATTTTGAAATAGAAAATTTTATAGACCATTTAAGAGTAAAAACAAAACTTATATCCAGAGCAACCGTATACAGAACAGTAAAACAATTACTAGAAGCACAACTCCTTCAAAAAATATCAACAAAAGATGGTAAAGTATTTTATGAACAATCATTACCTCAAAAAGAACATGCACATATAATTTGTAATAATTGTGGAAAAATTATTGAAATGCACGAATCTAAATTACATAAAATTATAGAAGACTATTGCAAAAAAATTAAATTTTCTATCGACTATCAATCGATTCATATATATGGTGAGTGCACTGACAAAAAAAAATGTAAAAAAGCATAAAAAGTTTAATAAAAAAAATTAATTGGTATAATACAATATGATAAATATATTTATAGGATCATTCATTATTTGCTCGGTATGCTTTATTTTTATTGGTGTAGGAGTTTTATTTTTAGGGAAAACAGCTAAGCATGAAGCTTGTGGACGAGTACCAGATCTTGAAGATCAAAATGAATGTGCATCACAAAAAGCAGGTTTGTGTCCATTTGAAGATAAAACCGGCGCTTTAAAAATACAAAGAAAAACAAGACTTACCTATCCTAAGATTTAAAAAAAATAATTAAAAGTTTTAAACACAATAATAGAAGAGATATATGCAAATACGGTATAAAATACAAACTGTATACTTGCAAAAGCTATACTATTTGTCTCTTTTTTAGAAATTGCTAAAGTAGACATACATTGCAATGCAATCATAAAAAACACAATAAGACTAACAATTGAAGGCAACTCAAACAATAATTTATTTGAACCATCAAAAGTGGCAAAACTTAAGGTTTCTAACAAATTAGATGAAGTAGCAGAAATACTAAAAATAACAACTAACGTAGATACAAACACCTCTCTAGCCGCAAAAGATAACAAAATTGCAACACCCACTCGCCAGTCTAGGCCCATTGGCAAAAAAACAGGTTCAATAAATTTTCCTATCATAATAATAAAGGAATTTTCTGGAGATGGAAAAAAGGATATTATCCATAATATAATAGATAAAATAAATATAATTGGTCCTGCATTAAAAATAAATGAAAAGGTTTGCCTAGTCATTGAATACCAAATATTTAATAAATTTGGATATCTCCACTCAGGAAGCTCTAAATTAAATTTTTTATTTGTTTTACCTGGAATAAACCGCCCTACTATAATAGCAACAAAGGCGCTAAGAATTAAACTTATAAGATAAATTAAGGTTAAAGCTAAAGCACTTTTAAAAGCGCTATTAGGAAATAACAACGTAAGTAATAAACCATAAACAGGAAGTCTAGCTGAGCATTGCATTAATGGAATAATGAAACAGCAAATTAGTTTAATTTTTTCTTGTTGAATATTTCGTGTCGATAGCATAGCCGGTATTGCGCACGCAAAACCAGACAATAAAGGAACAAAACAACGACCATTTAAACCAATAAAGGATAAAGGTCTATCAATGATTATCGCACCTCTAGCTAAATATCCAGAAGATTCCATCAATCCAATCCCAAAAAACAAAAATGCAATTTGAGGAACAAAAATCACAACAGATCCAATAGCGTTTATGAGTCCATCCGAAACAAACTTAGCCAAAATAGTGTTAGAGAATATATAAGGAACCGAATTATTAAGCTGTGTAAAAAGAAAGTCAATTAAATTAGTAAACGGAGCAGCTAAAGAAAATATACTATAAAAAAATAAAAGCATTATCAGAATAAAAAAAAAGGGCCCCAGATATGGGTTTAAAAACACATTATCTAAATCAAAGCGATTATCATCTACACTGGTATATGAAATCTCATTCAAAATAACTTCAATTCTGGAATAATAAGATTTAAAAGAGTCCGTAATATTGGAATTTAATTGATACTCTGTAAACGAATAATCTTGAAAAAAATGATGAATGTTTTCAAAAGTAGAGTTTGACGAATCTAATTTAAAAACAGGTACATTTAACTGTGATTTTAATTTCTCAAAATTAAATTTAACCTTACTTTTATTTGATTTTGAAAACATAGTCAACATAACAACAACAGGAAATCCTTTATCTATTAACTGAAGAGTAGTTAAAAGATGCCTACTTGGTTGGTTAACATCCACAAACGAAATAACGAGATTAGGATTTTTAGATGACTGCCCGACTAATGAATTTAAATTCTCCAAAGTTTTAACTGAAATTTTTTCATCATCTGATTTTGGTTTTAAAGAATACAAACCAGGGGTATCTAAAAATATTAAATTTTCATTAAAAATCGATTTTGCAATACATATTTCAACCGTAGATCCGGGATAATTAACTACTTTAGATTTCTTACCTGTAATTTGATTAAAAAATGTTGTTTTTCCAGAATTAGGAGGCCCAACCAACGCAATATAGTTTATAGACATAAAAATAAACTATACAACTAATATCTGTTCTGCTTCAAATTTCCTAATAGCAACTCTTGCTCCCCTCAGCATAACAGTGATAGGTCCTGAAAAAATTGATTCTGAAATTATTGTAGCTTTAGTCCCGGGAACAAATCCTAAAATTTCTAATTCTTCTTCGTGTTCTTTATTTACTAAAGATTCAATTGTAATTGTTTTCTTTTTTTTAACTTCACTTAATTTATACATTTTAATTCCCTAAATAAGACTAAGTCTCATTATCTTTAAATAGTTTATTTTTGTCAATCATAAAACGATATTTTTTAAAAAAAATAACAATTCCAGTCAAAATAATTACCAATAAAAAAACACTTACAATAGTATTAATTTTTTTAAAAAATACATGTGGTAAATATCCAGTATGTAATGACCGAATAAATTCCCAAAAATCCCAAGGGGACCTATTAATAAAATGCTGAAACCAAGCATTATCTTTATATTCATACCCCCCCTGATTGGTAGTAATAAATAACTGATTCTGATTTGAGCTAACAGAATATAATTCATATGAATCAGGGATAAGTATTCTTTCAAAAGAATAGGTATTAGGATCCATTTTAAACAACAATCCATTTGATAACCCAATCCAATATGCCTGTTTAAAAAACACAATATCTATAATATATTTAGAAGAAAATGGAATAGAAATCTCTTTAAAACGTTTTAAATCAGAAGATAAAAACAAAGAAAAACGAGTAACTATAAAATAATTATCTTGAAAAACAAATGTCATTTTCGGATATTGTTGGTAAGGATCATCAATTATTTCATTTGATTTAAAATTATCTGGGTTATTTAAAATAATTCCAGTTAAAACCAAAGATAAAATAAAAATAGCTGATATCACTCCAAGCCAAGAATGAATTAACGTAAAATATTTAGTCTTAATAAAACGCATTTTACACCTTTATATTAAATATCCAATAATAACTAACGCACGTTTAACCCCACTTGCAATAGACCATGTTGAAATTGTAGCCCCAGAAATACCCATAATATCTTTATCTACAACTAATCCATCAGATTTTGTTTTATTAATAAACTGTTTTAAAAATCGTTTTTTTCGTATTTCACTGCCGATTTTTTCTCGATAAACCATCACAACAACTTGTTTTACTTTTAAATCTGAAGTAATCCCCGTCATAAAAGTAATAGGCTTATACTTACCTTTTTCATCCAACACTAAACAATACCCAATTAAATTGTCTTTTGTACTGACTTTATAAAAAACCAATTTAGAATTAGTAATAAAAAAACCAAGCTTTTTTTCGATTTCTTGTTTAGTTTTAGCATCTAAAGTAATTTCCTTTTTTAAAAAAGAATCAGTATTAGGAAAAATTTTATGTATAGCCTCATTTGCACTATAATAGACTTTACTATAATAAATACCTTCGTCACTATAACTCTGTTGAGATAAGAGAAACAAAAAAATAATTACTAAAAACCGAATCCTCATTAAAATTAAAACCCAACGGCTACAGAAGAAATAAATTGTGTTTTATAACCTGTTTCTGAAACTTGGCGATAATCATCTTGAGAAATTTCAAATTTATAAACAACAGATTCGGTAGGTCTGAAATTAAAGCCTAAAGTATATCGAACTGTAGTATTATTTAATACAGTATCTGTGTTCACATATCCTAATCTAGAAAATAAAGTTATAACAGGTTTAGATAGCGAAGGCAGTTTTTTTCGTAAATACCCCTGTAGTACATGAGATCTAAACTCTAAGTAGCCACCTTCCATTTGAGCAGGAATGGAACTATATCCATCATTATCAATAAAAGCTTTAGCAAATTCTAATAGTGTTTCATATCTACCATTTTTATAAAATAGATCTATACCTGTTAAAAGTAAATTATTCTTACCAGCATCATCATAATTACCAGAATATAAACTCATACCCAAATTAAGACCTAAACTTGGAGAAACCTCTACTCTAGCAGCTATTGCTTTTGATCCATTATTATCTTGTTTATAATTAGGACGAGATTTTCTAATTCCTTCTGATAGTGATATGTCATCAGCCGTAGATCCAGAAGTATCGGCTAACCCATTAAATACATATAGCTCATAACCCAACTCTAAATCTTGTATATCTTTCTGACCATAAAACCCAACTCCCGTGTCCATCCATGTTGAAGGTACAATATATGAAGAATAAATGGGCCGCTGAGTAGCCTCTCTTACATCGGAATCATGTAACACATTTACTCGTCCAAAGGGAACTAAAATTATGCCAACTCGATTTACAAATAACTCAGATACACGATAATCTAACCAAGCTTGCTCAATTTTAATTTCGCCTTTTTGAACACCACTTGCAGAATTTGTAACATAACCTCCATATTCAAACTCAATTTCAGAGTTAATTAAAATATCTTCATGCACCTGCGAAGACACCTCAAGAATAAATCGATGGGCTTTAAAAGTCGAACTTGAATCTGACTTAGACGAAGTATAATCAGAATCTAAAACATTAACATATTCAGTATCAAAATAACCCCCAATAGATCTTTGCCCAATCCTATCAAATGCAGTTATAGAACGCCCTCCAGGCCCATTTCTATCTAAAATAGGATTAGAAAAAATATAAGAATTAACAGTAGTTAACATAAGAATAATACCCACTAATAATAACTTTTTAAAAACAACATTACACATAACATACCTCTATTTGATATTGAGTCTCAATATTAATATGGAACATCGTAACAATCAATAGTTTTAAAAAAAACTAAATTTCTTAGTACAATAATTTTATAAAAAAATTAAATTTAAAATTCAATTTGTGAAGACGAAACATATTTTGAAAATCCAGAGGAGCTAAACAATTTTAGGCTCGCATCTTTTTGTCGTACAACAAACAAACATTCAACATCTTTATAAGATTCAACAATACTTAACCCTCTATTTAACCCTATTACAAAAAGTGAAGTAGCAAGCGCATCTGAAAGCATGCAGTTAGGTGCAATTACAGTAACAGACGCAATATTATTTGATATCGGCTTACCAATTCGCGGATCAAATAAATGAGAATAAATAACATTATCCTTTTCAAAATAGTTCTTGTAATCTCCACTTGTTGCAATAGAGTTGTTTTTTAAATTCAACGTTAACAACAATTCATTATCAGATTTAAAGTATTGGGGATTAAGTACTCCTATATTCCAACCAGAATCTTTTTTGGAAGAACCAACACGAACCTCACCACCTATTTCTACCATGTATCTATCTACACCAATTTCAGTAAGAATCTCAACAATTTGATCAACCCCATACCCTTTTACAATAGATGACAAATTCAAACTAAACTTAGAATGATTCTTTTTTAATTTAGTATCTTTAATAACTAATTTGTTAAAGCCTACATAATCAAATACTTCTTTAACTTGATCATCAGTTGGAATTTCATAATATATTGTATTATTACCAAATCCCCATAAATCAAATAATGGTTTCATTGATGGATCATAAGCACCTTTACTTAATTCATATATATCATTAGCCGTTTTCAAAACACCAACCAATTCAGGAGACACATCAACAAAATCAGTACTTTTAAGGGTATTAAATTTACTTAATTCCGAATGATCATTCCATGTAGAAAATGTCATATTAATACTATGAAGCTTTTGTGTAATTTGTTTTTCTAAAGATTTTTTAGATCTCCATGAATCAACATACACTTTAATCGTATAAGTTGTTCCCATAGTCTCACCACGAAACACTAAAAACTTATCTTGAAAAACCCAAATAACAAATACTGGAATAAAAAAAAGAAACAAAAATAAAAATAACCGCTGTTTTAGAGTCATCTTTGTAATTAAATACTATCCAAAATCATCAAAACGAATCATTTCTCTATCAACGCCAATATTATCAAGCATTTCCATCATGCATTTAAGCATAATCGGGGGTCCACACAAATAATATTCAATTTCTGTAGGATCTTCATGCTTTGATAAATAATTATCATAAAGAGCATTATGAATAAATCCAGTTAACCCCTTCCAGTTATCTCCTTTTAAAGGATCAGATAACGCAACATGATAATCAAAGTTATCTAGTTTATCTTCTAACGTTTTAAACTCATCATCATAAAACATTTCCCTTTTAGATCGTGCCCCATACCAAAAAGTTGTTTTACGTTTTGTATTTAGTGTTTTAAGCTGATCAAAAATATGACTTCTCATTGGAGCCATTCCAGCACCACCCCCAACAAAACACATTTCTCTATCTGTTTCCTGAACAAAAAACTCACCAAAAGGTCCGCTAACATCTATTTTATCTCCAGGTTTTAAATCAAAAATAAAAGAAGACCCTATTCCTGGAGGGAAATTAGTTCCAGGAGGAGATGTAGCGATTCTTACATTTAACATAATCATACCTTTTTCAGCAGGATAGTTTGCCATTGAATAAGCTCGAAATAACTCTGTATCATTACTAGCTTGAGTATCCCATAATTTAAACTTATCCCAGTCTTCTTTATACTCATCTTCAACTATAAAACTACTAAACTGAGTCGTAAACGGAGGAATATAAAGTTGAATATATCCACCTGCTTTAAAATTCATATCTAACCCAGTAGGAAGCTTTAATCGAAGCTCTTTAATAAATGTTGCTACATTTTCATTTGACACAACTTCACATTCAAACTTTTTAATAGAAAAAATTTCATCTGGAACTTTAATTTTAACATCATTTCTTATTTTCACCTGACACCCTAAACGAACACAAGACTTTCTTTCTGCAATAGATAAATGAGGTAATTCTGTCGGTAAAACATCCCCCCCACCAGCTAAAACTTCTACCTTACACATTGCACATGTTCCCCCTCCGCCACATGCAGAAGGTAAAAATATTCCTGTATCAGATAAAGCAGATAACAGATTAGTTCCAGAACTAACTGTTGGACTTTTTTCTTCATCTCCATTAATTAAAACAAGACAATCACTAGATCCAATAATATTTTTTTCTACAAAATACAACATCGTTACTAAACTCATAATAATAAATAGAAAAACACCAATACTAATAATATAAACCATGAATTTCTCCCTATGTAAGCTTAATACCCGCAAACGACATAAACGCCATTGCGATTAATCCAGTAACTATCATGTTAATTGCAAACCCATCTAAACCTTTGGGCAAATTTGCATATTTTAATTTTTGAAGAACTGCTGAAAATGCAACTATTGCTAAGAACCAGCCAATACCCGAGCTAAAACCAAAAACCACAGCCTCTGAAAACGTATAATTTCGTTGTTCCATAAATAAAGACGTTCCTAAAATAGCACAATTTACTGCAATCAAAGGTAAAAATATTCCAAGAGATGTATATAAACCTGGCGAAAATTTTTCCATTAACATTTCAACTAATTGAACTTGAGACGCAATAACAGCAATAAACGAGATAAACACTAGAAAACTTAAATCTAATTCAGGAAACCCCATCCAAGCCAATGCTCCTGGCTTTAGAAAAAAATGATTAATAGCCCAATTAACAGGTGTTGTAATTGTTAAAACAAAAATAACAGCTAGCCCTAAACCCGTAGCCGTTTTAATATTTTTAGCACATCCTAAAAAAGAACACATTCCCAAAAATAATGCTAATAATATATTATTTATAAATATTGACTCTAAACCTAAACTTACTAAATGCGCAACCATTACCCTTACTCCTTAAGCCTTACTTGTAACCAAATTTTGAATCCAAACTAATACCCCTATTAAAATAAACGCACCTGGTGCTAACAACATTAACCCCATGTCAACATAGCCTAAATCATACACAAATTGCGGAATAACTTTTACGCCAAATAAAGCACCTGAGCCTAACAGCTCTCTAAAAAACCCAACTAAAACTAAAATATAGCCATAACCTAATCCATTACCAATACCATCCCACATAGACAACCAAGGTCCATTTGCTAATGCAAAGGCTTCTGCACGTCCCATAATAATACAATTCGTAATAATCAACCCAACAAAAACACTAAGTTGTTTACTCACATCAAACATAAATGCTTTTAAAAATTGATCTGCTAAAATAACCAACGTAGAAATAACAACTAATTCTACAATAATTCGAATATTTTTTGGAATTGCATTTCTAAGAATAGAAATCGTAATATTAGAAAAAGTTAATACAAACGTCATTGCAAGAACCATAACTATAGACGGTATAATTTGAGTTGTAACAGCCAAAGATGAACAAATTCCTAAAATAGCTACAGAAATTGGATTTGCCTCTATAATTGGTTTTTTAAACGTTTTAAATGCATCTGTGTTAAATATATTCATGAACGTCTCCTTAAATGCTTTGAAAATAACTCATAAGAATTAAGATCTTGCTTTAAATACTTTTCAACACCTTTACTAGTTATTGTAGCCCCACTAATTCCATCTACAAAATTACTATACCGATCCTTAGAAATAGTTGAATCCTTAAGTTTCCCCTTGACTACACTAATAGAAACAAAGGCTCCTGACATATCTGTGATTTTTTTTCCTATAAATTGCTTTTGAAACCAGTCTTTTTCTACTTCGGCACCTAAGCCGGGTGTTTCTTTATGATCGTAAACCGTTAATCCAACTACAGTTTCACCATCGCCTTTAATAGCAATATAGCCATAAACCCAACTCCATAAACCATAAGCTTTAAATGGAACAACATACATATCTATTGAACGTTTACTACCAACTACAAAAACTGGTAATTTTGTAACCTCATCAGTTAACCTTCCTGAATCGGAAATATAAAATTCTTTAACATTAGTTAAATATAAGTCTTCAATTTCATTTACAGTATATTTTTTAGTTGAAACAAGCAAACTTAATGATTTTAAAATATTTTTTTGGCGATCAACCAACATATTTTTCTCTTGTTTTGATTTTAAACCAACCGCAGTTGCAGTAAGTGCTATACTACAAAACAAGCACATTAATAAAGCAAATAAAAATGTTTTTTGTGTATCAGATAACATGTGGAATCCTCTTTTTTGTTTTAATTTCCATCACAACATGATCTATTAATGGTGCGAATACATTCATTAATAAAATAGCAAGCATCCATCCTTCTGGATATGCTGGATTTATAACACGAATAATAATCCCCATCATTCCAATTAATACCCCATAAATAAATCGTGAAATTTCAAGAGAAGGGGAAGAAACAGGATCTGTTGCCATAAAAACAGAACCAAATGCAAAACTCCCTAAAGATAATTGCCATAAGGGATTCAATCCAAGAAAAGCGCCCCCTTCTGGCCCTGCTACTAAATTTAAAATCAACGTCATAGAAGTGGCCCCAATTACACATCCGAGCATGGTTCTCCAACTACCTACCTTAGTTAATATTAAAACAACAGCTCCAAATAATGCACAAATAACTGACGTTTCCCCAATACTTCCTGGAATAAATCCCAAAAATGCATCTTGCAAACTAAATCCAGCATCTATCAACCTATCTGCTGCGTTTTCTCCAGTTGGTGTAAGAGCCGCCACCCCTAATGCCGTAGCGCCACTCCAGCCATCTACAATTTGATCTTTTGCAACAAGAACCTTCGTCCATACCTCACCGCTAATATAAGCAGGGTATGTAAAAAATACAAACGCTCTAGCTGTAAGTGCTGGGTTTAAAAAATTTCGTCCAGACCCCCCAAACACTTCTTTTCCAATAATTACACCAAAAGCAATCCCAACACCCGCTTGCCATAATGGCAATGTTGCAGGCAATGTTAACGGATATAAAATCCCAGTAACTAAAAAACCTTCATTAATTTCATGCCCTCTAAAAATAGCAAATAACAATTCTATAATTCCACCAACTGCATAAGACACTATAATTAAAGGTAAAACTAACTTTAAACCTGTCATTACTACTGGAAGAAGCTCCAAACTTAGCCCCGCTGCTTGATGAGTTTGTAAACCAGAATTATATATACCAAATAAAATACATGGCCCTAATGCCGCTAAAACTATAGACATATATCGCTTTGTATCTAAAGAATCCCTTACATGCACTTTCGATTTTGTAGTTTCTTTTGTACTAAATAAAAATGAATCCCCAGCTTCAAAAAGCGGATATAATTTTTCTAATTTTCCACCTTTTTTAAATAATTTTTCTTGACTATCTAAAAACTTCGTTAAAAACTTCATGCTGTTACTTCCTTGTATAATTTTGTTTTTGCAGCTCTAAAAATTTCATCTAATTCTATTTTCGATGGACATACATACGTATATAAACCAGTATCAACAATATCTAACAAGCCATATTTAACAGCTGTTTCTATATCGTCAACATTTAAACTTTTCATAATCATCTGAGGAGCAGAATCTACCTGACATACTTTTGCGCACACTCCACAAGAGATACACGCCCGATGCCCTCCATTCGTAGACGACGTCATAGAAAATTTTTGTTTTTTATTTATTGCAGACAAATACGTATTTCCAAAAGTAGGCTTATCGTACCCCCCTCTAAAAAACGTTAACAATTCTCGCTCTTGTCCTTCCCGAATCAAATTTATTGCATAATCGTTATACCCTAAACCCGATTCAAGACTCACTTTATCTCCAGTTAAAACACCCCCTGCAATAATTCGAACAGGATCTGAATTCACAAATTCCTTAGATAAAAAGTTTAAACTTATCGCTTCACGTGTTTTTATATATCGTGGCTTTTTAGCTTGAGTCCCTGCTAACACAATTAATCGTTCTATTGGATAGTTTCCAGACTTAAATAATTGACCAATCCGAATAATATCTAAAGAACGTATTCCCCAAGAAGCATTTTCTTCTTGAGTCTTTTTATTATGATAAAGAAAAACACCCGGGTTATTTGCAGGATAGTCCCCTTCTAACCTATGAGTTGCAAGTAAATTTAATTTTGATTGATCAAACTTATTTTTTTCAGATACTCCAACATAAACTGCTGAACTTAATTTTTTAATTATCTCTAAACCAAACACAAAATCATCATAATATTCTTTTAAAAAAACAGCTGATTCAGGCATAAACGGCTCATCATAATCAACAGTTACATATATAGAAGGTGCAATGTCATCTTGTTTAGGGGCTGCCTCAAATGGATATTGTGTAATTAAATTCCATAAACCGCCATCAATAATACGACTAACAACATCTTCACGAGACAATTTAGTTAATTGATCATCAGTTACAGGAGAAAACAATTCCTCTACCTTTTCAGCTGAATCTTTTTGTATAACAACCTTTTCCACCACGCGCCTATGTCCATAAACGATTTCTTTTACTACGCCACTAACTGGAGATAAAAATTTTAAATGTGGTTGTTTTTTATCGATTAATAAAAGCGAGCCAATAGCCACTGCTTGATTTTCTTTAACAACTAATTTTGATTTAAAATTTTTAATTCGCACAGGATTGATTATAAATTCATTTGAATGAATAACCTCTTCTATAATAGTAGAAGGTTCTCCTTTTAAATTTAAATTGTATGTATTTTTAATTTTTAATTGCTTCATAGAATATCCTAATTAATTTTATAATTTTAGTTAATTACATAGTTTATCAAATTATACAAAAACAATGAACACCAAAAATCATAAATAACTTTCGCCTAACTGGCCACATGCAGCCGTAATATCTTGTCCTTTTTTATATCTAATTGTAACCCTACATTTATTTTTTTTCACACTATCTCGAATTGCTAAAAGCTTTTTAATTGCAACTGGCTTAAAAGGTATTTTAAAATGGGGATTTAAATTAATTAAATTAACTTTAGCATTTAAGTAATGAGCCAAATTTATTAATGAGCTAATATCGTAATCTGAATCATTAACCCCCTCTAGTAAAGTATATTCCAATGTAACTTTACGATTATGTAATTGCTGATATGCATACAACACTTTTACAAACTCAACAATAGGATTACGGCTTTCAATAGGCATAAATTTTATACGTTTAATCGGATCAGCAGATCCAACAGAAAAAGCTAAATTTAAATATCGCTCATCTTTAATAAGCCTCTTTAGCCCAGCCATATAGCCCGCAGTAGATACAGTAATCGCTCTTACGGATAAATCATAAGTTTGCTTTGCTGTTAAATAATCAATTGCAGCCACAACATTTTCATAATTCATTAACGGCTCTCCCATTCCCATAAATACAATATTTTTTATGGGATAACCAATCAAAAAGCAATACACAACTTGTTTAACAATCTCTGCAACACTCAAATTTCGTTTAAACCCTACAACACCTGTTAAACAAAACTTACAATCAACAGCACACCCGCACTGAGATGAAATACATAGCGTATAATAATCTTCTTGATCCAAGATAACACATTCTACTATGTTGCCATCCTCTAAATAACAAATATTTTTAATTGCATTTTCTTCTTTTGAATGAACAGATTTAACATCTTTAAATAACGAAAAATCAAATAACTCTGCAATCTTTTCTCTATTACTTTTCGAGATATTACTCATATTCGCAACATCATAAACATGTTTTTTATAGACCCAATCCAAGCATTGTTTAGCCACAAAGCCCTGAAAACCAAGCTCAATAAATTTATCTTTTAATCCTTGAACAGAAAAATCAAAAAAAGAATGTTTATTACTCATATAAGCCCTATAAATTTAACTATTTTATCCTGGTGATTGAATCTTATCTTCTATTTTCTCAGTTTGAAAATTAGAAGTAGTTTGAGCCGAATTATCCTCTATTTCAATAGATTGAATGTTTTTATCAGATTTAAATGCAGCATTAAATTTATCTGAAGGTTCAGAAATGTCATCTTTTTTTGATTTTTTTTTCAAAAAAAAAGCACTAAAAAAAGAACTTGCAATCAACAATTTAACCAATCTTCCAAACATAATATGATTACTGTAGTCGAATACTTAAATAAGCACAAGAAAAACTAAAAGTGCCAGAGTCTTATTCGTAAAAAGTACCAGAATTAAAATTGTAATATGATAAAAATATATCCCTAAATAATTTAATTAAATATAATTAATATAACCTGATACCTCCCCTACATATTTTAATAGTACATAAACAATCATTTACAGTTACAAAACAGATTAAAAAAAAGAATATATAAAATTCTCAAAAAAAAACTAACTACCCAATCATATAAGAATCAAACACATGCACTCCGTAATCTTGAATATGTAAATTTTTCTTTAGATTTAGCTTTTTTAATAGTAGTTCCAATGCAACGTATACCATCTGTTACATTTTTAAATAACAAATCATACTCCATTAATTTTTCAAAATTAATTTTATGATAAACAATTTTAGGACTTGTTGATTAATAGAATCAGGCCCTAAGCAAACAATACTATCTACTTATAAATCGTTAATTAAATTAAAAAAACACTTACGTACCAAGTAAACTTGTTAACCCTATAACTAAAAAATTTTTTTGTTCATATAATTTAAGTTTAACAAATTAAAGTAATTTGAATGGCAATTAAATTATGAGTTAAAATTCCAAAATAATTAAAATAGATTCAATCCTTTATTTAGTTTAAAAATTTCTGTAAAATAACAAAAATGCACCACCCAATTATAACAAAAAAAGATATCGCTAAAGAATTAAGTATTTATATGGGTTGGACTAAAAAAAAATCAGAAAGCTTTATTGAAAGTATGTTTAATTGGATAAAAAAAGAAATGAATAATCAAAAAAAAATCATTATTACTGGCTTTGGGTCTTTTCAATTAAATAAGCGAAAAAAACGAGTATGCCTACATCCTAAAACAAAAGAAAAAATTACAATCCCAGAACGCTTAGCCCCTCACTTTAGCAGCTCTTCTCACTTATTAAAAAAAATAAATTTAGGAGAAATACAATGAACCCTGTATCACAAAAAGCAGATGATCTAATTCGCTTATTAAACCTATTACCACAGCGACTTAAAAATTATTTAAATGACTCCGAGCATTTAGAAGAACTCGAAGAAATAGTAATGGACTTAGGTTATTATCCAGAAGTGCGATTTTCACATACCATTTATAGGTTAAAAGAACTTGGAGAAATATCGATCGAAGATATTATGGGAATTACAAAACGTATTGGCCAGTTTAATACAGATAACAGAGCTGGAATAGAACGAACTCTGCATAGAATTTCTGCTATAAAAAATAGATCCGGAAATATTATAGGTTTAACCTGCAGAATTGGACGTGCGGTAGAAGGAACAGTAGATATAATTCAAGATATTGTTGAAAGTGGTCAAAACTGTTTATTTTTAGGACCTCCCGGAATAGGAAAAACAACACTATTACGAGAAGTTGCTCGAGTTTTATCTACCATTACATCAAAACGAGTTATTGTTGTTGACACGTCTAATGAAATTGCAGGTGACGGTGACATTCCACATCCTGGCATTGGCTATGCAAGACGAATGCAAGTTCCATCACCAGATCAACAACATACAATTATGATTGAAGCTGTAGAAAATCATATGCCAGAAGTTGTTATTGTCGATGAAATTGGAACTGAAGAAGAAACCAAAGCCAGTAGAACAATAGCTGAAAGAGGTGTTCAACTAGTCGCCACCGCACATGGTTACCAACTTGATAACTTAATTAAAAATCCAACATTATCAGATTTAATTGGAGGATTTCAAAGTGTTATTTTAGGTGACGAAGAAGCAAAATTCAGAGGAACAAATAAATCTATAATCGAACGTAAAGGGCTTCCAACTTTCGATGTAAT
>CAXBWG010000002.1:0-27696 GCA_963979105.1 uncultured bacterium
AATGCTCGATTCAACATTTTTCAATTCCACTACAACCTACTTGTACTTAACCGCGCTTCAAAAGAAAATTGCAAAAAAAAAATCAAAAAACACATTATTTTCGAAGCGATTTAATGAAATTTCTACAGATACACTTTACACAAAACAGCAACAAAATGCTTATCGACAAACCGATTGTTTTTTAGTTGATTCCAATAAACTTTTATCCCAAACAGAAAACTATTTTTTTAAAAAAGGAAAGATATTTTATGATACTTTCGATGAAGCGTATTTGAAAATACAAAAAGACTTTGTGGGTTATAAACAGTATCAATCAAAATATCTTATATTTTGTACAGGGTCTGACATCCTGAATATATCGCTTTTTAAGTCGCTATCTTTTAAATCTGTTAAAGGTGAAGTATTAGTATTAAATAAACCCAATCATAATATTAATTACGTTGTTCAAAATGAGAAATGGTGCGCTCCCGTTTCTAATAATGAATTTAAATTTGGATCCACTTATGTCTATGACAATCTAATATCTCCAACAAAATCATCTTGGAAATCTCTTGTAAAGTCTATCAATACTTTTGGTTTTAATGAAGATAACATTACAAGTATGCAAAGTGGTATTCGAGTATTTACAGAAGACTATTTACCAAAAATTGGGGTATTAAAAACTCATCCTCGACTAGGACTTTTTTCAGGATTTAGCTCAAAAGGATTTTCATATGCTCCAATAATGGCCCAACTATGGGCACCACATTTCCCAAATATACCTGAAGACCTTTTAAACTATAATATAAACAATTAAAATAAAGATCCAGTAAGATGAAAACGATCCTCAGAAAATAAAGTTTATAAAAACAGTCAAAAAAATTGTGATCTAAATTATCGTCAAAAACACGAACATCAAATTGTTAAAAAAATAAAAATCATGATTAACAATTAATGGTGAATCAAATCTAGAGACACTAGACGTACAATTAATAAAAATAATTTTTTATACCTCCCACTATCATGAAATATTTACTGTTTATTTATATTTTTATCGTATTTGTTTAACTTTATTTAATTAATTTTAAAAATAGATTTTTCTAGGCAAGCAAGGTTTATTGAATTAGAATAAGAAAATATGATTTTAGCCGAAGCTTTATCTGATACAGGGACTTGTGTAAAAACCCTTTGTTCAGATATTCAATCAAAAATTGTTACAGAATTAAGCAAATTTGAACCTTCTAACACGTTTAGAAAAGATTCTTGGAAACGTGAAAATAACTCTGGGGGAGGCATTTCCTGTGTCTTAGAAAATGGAAATGTTTTTGAAAAAGCAGGGGTTAATATTTCTGCAATTAAAGGGCGTATAGATTCATCCAAAGAAATCAGTATGTTTAATCAATTATTTAACCAACAAGGCAAACAAATTTCTAATTTAAAAAATTCAACTTATTTTGCCACAGGAATTAGCTTGGTTATTCATCCACATAACCCTCATATCCCAACTGTACATATGAACTATCGTTTTTTTGAAATTTCTACTTTAGAAAACAAAAACAGTTGGTGGTTTGGAGGCGGTGCTGATTTAACTCCTTACTTTATTAATAAATCAGACTTTAAGCATTTTCACAGTACATTAAAACAAAGCTGCGATGTTATTGACACAAAATTTTATCCAACATTTAAAAAAAAGTGTGATGACTATTTCTATTTACCACATAGAAAAGAACACCGGGGTATAGGAGGTATTTTTTTTGATTACCTTAACAAAGAATCAAAAGAATTTTATTTACAGTTAATTACATCTTGTTCAGAAGGATTTTTACCATCATATCTTCCACTTGTTAAAAAAAACCAAACAACCCCGTTTTCAATACAAGATAAAAAATGGCAAGAATACCGTCGAGGTAGATATGTAGAGTTTAATTTAATTCACGATCGTGGAACATTATTTGGATTAAAAACAAATGGTCGAATTGAAAGTATACTTATGTCATTACCTAAAAATGCATCATGGTGTTATGATGAATCTGAATTTTTAAATTCTAATAAACCCTTTATAGAAATCATTAAAAACCCTAAAGACTGGATAACTTAAACGTTTATCTTGATCGTTTTCTTTCTGATTCAGATAAAATAATTTTTCTTAACCTTATAGATTTTGGTGTACATTCAACCAATTCAGTGTCATCAATAAACGATAAACATTGTTCTAAACTTAATATTCTAGGTGGGGTTAATATTACAGAATCATCGGATCCTGAAGCTCTCATGTTAGTAAGCTTTTTGCTTTTAGCAGGATTAACAACCATATCTTCATCTCGAGAGTTTTCTCCAATAATTTGCCCTTCATATACATCTATTCCTGGCCCTAAAAAGAGTGTCGCTCGTTCTTGCAAATTACAAAGTGCGAAAGCAACTGTTCTAGCACTTTCCTTACTAATTAAGACGCCGTTTTTTCGGGTTTTTAGCTCACCAACAAACTCTCTATATTCTAAAAAACGAGAATAAATAGTACCTAACCCCTTAGTCTGAGTCATAAACTCAGATTGATACCCTAACAATCCTCGAATTGGAATATGATATTTCATTTCAACTTGACCAGCATCCTGATCCATATCTTGCAATACCCCTTTGCGATGTCCCAAACTTTCAATTACAGCGCCCATATACTCTTCAGGAACATTAATTGAAACTTCTTCAAACGGTTCACATTTTTTTGAATTAATTGTTTTAATTATTACAGTAGGTCTAGAAACCTGAAACTCATAACCTTCTCGTCTCATCTTTTCAATCAGAATAGATAAATGAAGTTCGCCTCTACCAGAAACTGAAAATCCTTCACTTTGACTTGGATTAACCTCTAGCGCAGCATCTGTAAGAAGTTCTTTATATAATCTTTCTTTTAAATGATTAGACGTGACAAACTCACCTTCTTGTCCTGAAAAAGGAGAGTTATTTGAAACAAAATTCATCGATAATGTTGGCGGATCAACTGGAATACCTTGAAGATAAGTTGGTTCTTGAGGGTCTGAAATTGTATGACTAATTTTTATATCATTATTACCAGCTAAAGCGACAATATCACCAACACTTGCCTGAGTTCCCTCTACTTGTTTATCTGCTTCAAAATGATAAATCTTAGTGACTCTATACTTAACCGACACACCATCTTCTTGAGAAGAAACAACAGCCTCATCATTAACTTTTATAGTTCCTTGAGTTATCTTCCCAATTGCTAATCGACCTAAAAAAGCAGAATAAGAAATAGTACTAACTAGCATTTTAAAAGGTTTACTTGAATCTCCTTTTGGCGAAGGGATATAATCAACAATTTTCTCAAAAACAGGTACCATATCCTTGCCAGGAGTATCTACGTCTAAAGAGGAAATACCTGATTTAGCTGAAGCATAAATTACAGGAAAATCCAAAATTTCATCAGGAGCATTTAAATTAACCATTAAATCAAAAACCTGATCAATAACCCAATCAATTCTTGCGCTGGGTTTATCTATTTTATTCACAACAACTATAACTGGTAATTTTAATGCAATTGCTTTTTTTAACACAAAATAAGATTGAGGCATTGGGCCTTCAGCTGCATCAACTAAAAAAAGAGTTCCATCTGCCATTTTCAAAACACGTTCTACTTCTCCACCAAAGTCTGCATGTCCTGGGGTATCTATAATATTGACTTGAAAATCTTTAAATTTACATGAACCATTTTTGGATTTAATTGTTATTCCTCGTTCGCGTTCTAAATCCATAGAATCCATAAGACGTTCTTCTACAACCTGATTATCTCTATACATACCACTTTGCTTAAAAAGTTCATCTACTAATGTGGTTTTTCCATGATCAACGTGAGCTATAATAGCTACATTTCTAATTTTCGCTTGATTTTTTTCCATTTGGTAAGCATACACTTAAATTCTAGTAATTTAAACCTAATGTTTAAAACTTTTTTTTTATGGGTATTAACAAAACATGATTAGCTATATAAGGAATTTAAATATTTATGATAAATTAATTTTAATATATGGAATTCCTAGTTTAGTCCTTATAACATCTAGATTACCTTATTTAACTGGCATACAAAAACTATCATTTATATTCTTAATTCTAATTATGATATTTGGATTAGAACATATATTACTTTCATTAACCAATCAAAAAAAATTAAAAAAATTTAAAAAGCGCAGATTTGTGATGAAAGATTTAAATATTGGATTTTTAAACTATATAAAGCCAATAGATTTAATATTTTTTTCTAGTGCGTGTTCAACTGGAGGAATTTTATTTTTCTATTTATTAGAACAAAGTATTTCTACTTATTTAACAGGAACTATCATGTTTTTTATATTCTTAAAAGGAATGCACTTACTTATAGTAGATCTATTTAGTGAAAAACATATACTCTCGTTTCAAAAAAATATTACGTCTATTTTCCAAAAATGGTATATTACACTTATTTTATTTAGCATTGGAATATTTGCTGGCTATAAAATTTATTCAACAGAAATTAGCAATCTGGTATTATCTGGAATTTTATTTTCTTTATTTAGCAAAATAAATTTTTTAAATAAACTTAATAAAAATTAAGTAACCAAATCTTTTAATTTAATATAGAAAAGCTTAAGTTTAAATAAGAACCGAGTATTTTTAATCATATAAACTTTTTCAGATGTCATAATAAACGTTTTATCTTTATATATAAGTGGTCGCGATACAGCTCCTACAACTGGAACTTTACCTAATAATTTACCAGTTTTCAAATCAAGAAACAAAATATTACCTTCGTCATCAAATGACATTATGTATTTATCAAAATGAATAATTCCAAAATTTTTATAGGGTAAATCTTTAGAAATCCAATTAGCTTGCCCTGATTTTTTATTAATAGAAATTAACTTACCTTTACTGTTTTTGGTTTTATTAGTCTTTGGATATGACACTAAATAAATAACATGCTCATCATAAATATAAGGACCTTGTAACTTCATATTTTTTGCAAAATATTTTCTTTCCCATACAATTTTTCTTTTTTCAGTATTTATCTGACCAATAATCCCAGAGTTTGTATGATAAAAAAGAGTATCAGAACTAATATTATCTGCAATTTGATTTTTTTGAATGGTAATAACATTATTAAACGTTAAAACATCATCTCTTGTAGATTTTGGAGACATAATTAAGCTTGCCCCAAAACGTGGAATGCTAATATCAACAATTTCATTATTTGTAGATTGAAATACATGACGCTTAAAATCTTGAGTAAAAATAGGATTCATAATTCCAAAGTTTGTTTTTTGTGTATAAATACCTTTACCCTCTCTAGGGCTAAACACTATAAAGCTTTTATATTTTTCAAAAATTGCAAACTCTCCAAAAGGCAAAAATGGTTTATCGTGAGTTATAATACCTTTAATTTTTTTCTTTTCAACATCTATCGTACAATAATAAAACTTTTTATTTGTAAAATGCTGCCCATAAAACACAACATATTTAGATAATTTTTCATCATTAAATAAAACAGAATTATGAATTGATATTGGAACTCTCAATATTTTTTCGACTTCTTTTGTATTAATATCCAGGGTTTTAACAATCCCCTGCTTATTTCCAAAAACTAATTTATTATTAGATAATATAGGGGAATAGGATTCTGAAATGTCTTTTTTTGGAAAAACTTTTTCTATGTCTACTTCCCAATGTGCATCTATTTTAAAATCAGATGAAAAAGTTTGAACACCCAAACAGATTATAAATATAAATAAAAAAATACGGGTGTTAAAATTCATTAGTTCATTTTATCATAAAAGTGATAATGATAAAAACAAATAACATAATTTCTTTATTCAAAAAATCCAACCGTTTTAAAGTTACTTTAATTATTTTCATCTTACTTATACTTAATCAAGTTTCAGTATTCAATATATTTTCAACAAATTTCGAATTATCTCTAATTGATTTCAGATATTCATTAGCACAAAACAACGCAACCAATGAGAAAATTATAATTGTAGATATTGACACCTCCACGATTAACAAGCTAAGTATTTGGCCATTTCCAAGACATTATTGGGCTACAGCAATACAAAACTTAAATAAATATGGAACTAAAGTTATTGGAATAGATGTGTTATTTGACAATGCAAGCTCAAGCAAATCCGAAGATAATTTATTTGCAAGAACTTTAAAAGATAACAACAATGTTATATTAGCTGCCCGGAAATATATTGAAAAAAAGAATACCTACTCAATTGAAATGTGGTCTAAGCCATTATCTATTTTCTCAGATACTACAAAATTTGGATTTGTAAATTTCCCATACGATAATGACGGAGTTGTTCGACGAAGCTTTAAATTACTTTCTGCTCCACAAAGGGAAACTATTCATTCTTTTGATAATTTAACAGCCGCTAAATATCTTAATATTCCTGCTGGAAATTTAATAAAAAATTTAAATACAAATAGGTTATCTGACAATGACTTTTCTAAATCTCAATACTACATTAACTACACATTATCTAAAAACTTTTTACATATTCCTTTTTATTTAATTTTTGAAGACAGATTGCAAAACCCGGAAATTCTTAAAGATAAAATCGTTTTAATCGGCGCCTCCGATCCTGTACTTAACGATATTTTATTTACACCTCTAGGAATGTTACCCGGAGTTGATATTCACGCATTTAATATTTCAACAATTTTAACAAATAAACCAATTTTTAAATTTTCTACTTTTTTTAATTATTTAATTATTTATTTGTTAATTGGATTAATAAGTTTCTTAGTATTTAAATTAGATGTTAAAAAAAGCTCTATATGTGTTTTTGCAATTTTGACTGGGTACTCTATTATCTCAATATTACTTTTTCTTTTTTTAGATTTTCTTATTTTATGGGGCCCCTTAATTCTATCGGGAATTCTCAGTGTTCTAATTTCAAATTTAATTAAATTATTATATGAAGAAAGTGAAAAAAAATATATTCGATCTATTTTTAGTCAATATGTTTCTCCTGAAGTAGTAAACCAATTAATAAAATCTCCTGAATCATTACATTTAGGAGGTCAAAAAAAAGAAGTTACTATATTTTTTTCAGATATCCGCTCTTTTACATCATTAACAGAAAAATATCCAGCCGAACAAATTGTTGAGCAACTAAATGAGTATTTAGAAATTATGACAGCTCCTATATTTGATTATAAAGGAACTCTAGATAAATATGTTGGAGATGAAATAATGGCAATTTGGGGAGCCCCACTAAACCAAGAAAACCATGCAGAGCTTGCTGTTTCATGTGCATGGAAACAACTTGAAAACCTTAAAGCTCTGCAAACAAAATGGAAAAATGAAAAAAAGCCCCTATTTGATATGGGAATAGGAATAAACTCAGGAACAGTAATCGTTGGAAATATTGGATCCTCAACACAAAAAGATTACACAGTTATTGGAGATGCAGTAAATTATGCTGCTCGTTTAGAAGGCTTAACTCGAAACTTTTCAACGGACTCTCATATTTGCAGATTAATTATTTCAGATACAACTTATAACTATGTTAAACATATGTGTAAAGTTAAATCTCTTGGAGTACAAGCCGTAAAAGGAAAATCTATTAAATCTCAAATTTACGAAGTGCTTGAAGTTACTCCTCTTAAAACGAATTAAACATCACTACCTTCATTAATGACTCCATGTAATTTAAATTTTTATCATCTTTATTTTGACTATCTTCCATCAATGTTAAATCTAAATTAAAACTAATTGTAGACGATTTAAACATTTGAGTATTTGTTCTTCGATAAGAAAATCCGAGTGTTTGAATTAATTTTGTCGAATTTAATTTATTTGCATCACTATTATTATTTGTAAATAACAACTTGGTTCGTGAATAGGCATTCATCTTTTCATCATAGAATTTTCTACGCAGATTATTAAATACTGTTAAATAATTAGTTTCGCCTGTAGATTGTGAGTCAGATACACTTTGATTTATACCTAAAGCTACATCATACTTATCTAAATTTGATGAAATAGTTGTACTAAAAGCATTCGTACTTGAGTTATTTTGATTTGAAACTTGATCTTTATAATCACTATAGGAATACATTACATTTAAATAAAATCGTTTTTTTGAAATATCTATCGGAATAGAATTAAATCCCAAAGATAAATAATTCAGCATATTATCAATTTTCATATTTAGAGTTGGACTATCTTTATTTCTACCTGTATTTAAAATAGACATATTAAACGATCCAAAATTATTAGTTTTATATACTGAAGATAATTTCAATGTATTTGTCGATGTTGTATTTATCTGTGAATCAACGACATTATTTTTCTTAGATTTAATTAATGAGTTTACTATTAATTTTCTATTTAAAAACTTTTGAGATAGAGCTAAATACTTTTCATCTTTATCTGTTTCTATCGTAGAATTCAGTGCGTTAATATAACTTGGATGCACCCAATTTGAACCAAATTTAACAATATGATTTCGAGAATAAACAGGAAATTGAGTGAGAAACTTATTACTATATCCCGCAGTCAAACTTGATTTAATAGGCAAATTCTCTTCAATAAACGCTTTTAGCTCATCTGGAATATTCACGTCATCAATATTCACAGTGGGAGCTGTGCTATCAGCATAATATGCGCCTGCTGCAAGTTCATTTTGAATTAATGATAAAGGGGTGGGTCTATAACTCATAAATAAAGATGTTAAATGATTTTCAACAGGTTTAGTCGATCCACTTTCACTATCAGATAAAGATGAAGAGGCATCTTTAATATGAAAGTATTGAAACGTAGTTTTATATTTCATAGTAGAAAACAATAATTGAGACCCAAGTACATTTTGTTCATATATTGCAGAATTATTTTCTGACGAAATTTTGATCGCATTATTTGATCTTCCTGATATAAAAGAAAGTTTTAAATTTGATTTTTTATTAAACATTTTTAATAAATCCAACTCTGTGCTAATTCCTCGTACTCGCCGCCCACTAACAGTTAATGCAGAATAACTCTGTTGAACATCTCCTAACTGAATACTAATTCTACTTTTGCTATCATTTGCTTTTAAAAAAAACCGCGAATATGGCTGATACTGACTTGATTCTCGATTATCATATAAACCATAGGCATGTATTGAGGAATAATTATTTCTTAATTTATAATTAGTTATATAACTTAACTGGACATCTTTATAGGGTTTTGTTGTTTTTTCAGTAGAATAAAACTGATTTACTAACTTTACGTCTCCAAATTTTTTAAAGGATTTTTTTCTTTTTTCTCTTTTTTGTCTCAATGTATACAATTGCTTTATTTGAGCCCCATCATCTCTTTTAGCAACAATAGTTAACCTGTTTTTTCCAGCTCTTAATGCAAACGTATTTCTTAGAGAAATTAAAATTTTATTTTTATTTATAATTGTTAATGGTTCATCATCATTAAAATAAGCTTTTTCAAGAGTCACGTTCTTTGGAAAATTATTTCTTACAAGAATTAATAATTCTTTCTTATATTCAATAGGAAACTCAATTTTAGGTGATAAAACAGTAAAATACTCAAAATCTACTGAATTATTTATAACGATAAACGGATTTGAAATGGGATTATTTTCAGGAAACGTATTTAAAAATTGATTATCTTTATATACCCAAAAATAATAAGAAATACTTCTTGTGTTTTTTTCAGGAGTAATACTTACTTGATATAACGTAGAAGCCAATTTATCTAAATCGATACTTTCATACTCTTGATTATTATTATATTTAAAAAAACATTTAATTATAAAATTACCTTCTTGAGGTGTTCGAATTGTTAAAACTATTGGTTCATTAGTATTAATTTGAGTTGGAATATTGTGATTTAAATATAGCGAATGAATATTACTTGCAAATAATATTAATAAAACAGCAATCAGTCTCATTTAATTACTTTTTCAAAAAGAGCCTCAGCTTTTTTCATATTTCCATTATGATCTTTAAATTGAATAAATACTCTTTTCGTAGTTTCTTCAGATTTAAAATCCATATAAAAAGAGACTGTTTCTGCAACATTAGAAACAACACTCACCCTCCCATTCTCAATACTAGACTGCATATAAAATTCAAATCTTCCATTATTAGTATTTAAATTAATAGTTTCAGCCAATTCTTTTCCATCTTTAGAAAGAACTACCCCTTTAGAACTCTCAATTTTTAAATCTATTTTTTCTTGAACTTTTTCTCCAAATTCATTTTTGATTGATCCAGAAAAAAGCAACCATTTTTTCTTTGAAATCTCAGAAGGAATTTTTAAGTCTATAAAATAATTTGTATTAATTTTATGTTGTGAAAATGTTTTTATTTCTTTTTTTGTCATCTTTTTTAAGGAGGGTTTTGTTTGACTTGTTACATTTGACTTTTTCCCTTTAGACACTTTTTGTTTCCCATATTCATTTTGCACAAAAACAATTCCCGATATAACAGCTACTTCCATTTCATTTTCATTAGATTTAACTATAAACTCCGTTCCCTTAACTGTGGCAAGAGCATGAACTGTCTCAACTTCATATTCCGTCCCTTTATTTACATTATTTTGCAATGATCCAAAAAACAAAAACAATGACTTTTTAGCCTTTTTCTCATCTTGATCTAAAAACTCAATCTCAGAATCATTACCTAAAAACACAACAGATCCATCGTTAAATGTAACTTCAACTTTTCCAGACTCCTTGGTTTTAACCCTATCACCTGAATAAATAGACGCACCTATATGCCCAGATTTCCATTTTTTTTGCATTACTTTTTTAATATATACATCTCCAATAGACATAGTTAAAGTAGCGATAGCATCTTGAGTTTGCGCAAGTATAGCGTGTGAAAAGACTATAAATAACAAAAAACTAATTACTTTTTTCATAATTCGATTACTTTTACTAACATATCCGAGTTTTTACTTAAATAAATCAAATCATCAACAGTTGTTGATTCACTTTTTTTAATACTTTTCATTTTCCAACTACCTTCTTTTAAATTACTCATATCATCCACTTTACTAATTATCATATTTTGAATAGATACCTGTTGTGATTTTGTTAAATCACTTAAATTATTACTCATTACAAATACCCCTACATTAGACTTTATCATATTAGAAACAACTCGCCAGTACACCTTTCCTGTTAAACTAATCTTTGCTTTTAAATACAATTTATTTCTCACAGAAAATGTTATTGGGTTTGAAAACCTATCAGTTTTTGACACTTGTATTTCATATGTTTGCTGAGGGTCACCTGTCCATTGAAACTCAACTTCAAAGCCATTTATCATACTATTTAAAGGCCTCATTAATTTAATATTATTTTTAAATTTCTCTGTACCTGTTATCGGGTTTGAAAAAACAAAAGACTTTTCTTCAGATGCAATTTTAAATGATGCATTTGAAGCCTCAATAAACCAGGACAAAGTATCTTTATCATTTAATTTTAAAGTTGTTAAATCTATATCGATACTCGATTTTGTTGTTTCTTTACTTAATATGGATTTATTATCCTTCATAATATTAATTTTATAGCTAGATGCCCATTCAAGGTTTTTATAAGAAAACGTCGCGCCCTGAAACACGTTTTGATTATCAAGGGGGTAATACAGCTCTGGGCTTAAAGGTTCAGGCGTTGAAAAATACCCTATTTGTGACTCTGCTAATTCATTTCCATACTCATTTACATGTACAACTTTCCAATAATAGGTTTTTCCAGGAATCAATGATAAATCTTTTTTAGATATTAATGCCATATTCGATTCTATCTTGTATTCTGATTCAGATTTAAACCGATTTGAATCAGATAAATATAACTTATAAATATTAGAAGAATCCCCTTCCCAAATAAACTGTATATACTCAGAGTCGATTACCTCATTTAATGGATTAACTAAAGAAATATTTTGTTTTTTTATTGAAAACATTCCAACATTACTTTCAATAATACTATCATCTTCAATCGCAACTACCTTCCAATAATAACTAGCCCCTGGGTAAAATTGATCTGGCAACTGATTTACATTAAGTTGGGTTGCTAATACTGGCGTATAATTAAGAGGAAACGCGTCTGACAAACTCTCATTTTGAGATATATAAACTGTATATTCTAAATTCTGAGCTCCTTCCCATGAAAAAACAATAGGATAAGAGTCAAACACCCTTAATCCATCTACTTTTAACATTGTCTTTTCTCCAAAAACAAACTCATAAGGAATACTCGCACTAAAATTCCCAATCGGATATCCCTCTCCATCTAGAGCTGTTAGTTGCCAAACATAGGCTTTTCCCTTTTTTAATTCAACATAATTACTATCATATGAAAATAAATCTTGAAAAGGAGTTTCAAGAGTTTTTTGAAACAATGGATCTAAGCCAACCACTTCCTCCAACGAGTAACTACCTTTTTCCCATAAATTAAAGGTATAGTAAATATTCACGCCAGCCCTAACTAGTAAATTCTGCCAAATAAAATTTATAGGATAATTATCACTTAAAACCACATTATTTTCAGGAGTATTAATGTCAATCACGCCATCTTCTAATGGCATATCAAACGATTCTTCTACTACACTAGCTAAGGGTGTCGATAAGCTTGTATCATCCTTATCATAGACATAAACTTTATAAATATATTTTCCTTCTGGCACTAACCCAGCCGTTTTAATAATAATATCATCCCCAAATGTATTTTTTACCCTATTTTCAACTTGATCTTTAGATACAATCGATTGACCGCCACGCACCATTTCTTCTGTTATTTGAAGATTATCAATGTAATAGGTTCCACTTACAGGAACTAAAATAGGAAAATTATTATAATTAGTAACATAGTCTGCAATTGGTTCTGTCGTGCTATATTTATCAAGAAATAACTGAACTCTCAATACAACTTCATAAACAGTAGATGTATTATTTTGAATAGTTATAGAACCAACATGTTCTAAGTTTTGCTTTTCTTCCATTATTACATACAACTCATTTAAGGTATAAGTTGCTCGTGGAATTATATCTACACTCACATCTAACGGATTTGAAAACACAAAATTAGTTATACAAAAAACGCAAAAGAAAACACATTTAACTACATAAAATCTATTCAAATCACTACCCCTTATATATTATAATTTTAATACAAACTGATTACATAAGATAGACTTATTAATTTAATAGCTCAAACATAAACTCCATTTCGTCTAGATAAAAATCCAAAAACGAACAATTTTATATATTTTATCTTATTTTTTATTTTCTTCTATTTAATTTATATAAAATTTATATTATTGTTTATATAAATAAAAATATGGGTATTACTTTTCTATGAGAATAAAAAAAACAACAATTCACATACACAACTTAAAACAAGACAAACACATTCTTAGCTCTTTTCCTAAAAACAAACAATTCAATTATCATGAAATCCATACAGAAACAGAACTCACAAAAACTCTTTTCAACTCCACAGAAGATCCAGAAATTTTAATATTCTTTTCCGACTTATCAAACAAAGATTTCGAGCTCATAAAAGCACTAAAACTATTTAATTTTAATTTAGACATCATCATACTGTCATTTAACAATAAAATAGAAGCTCTTCGAAGGTTTTCTAAACTAAATATTTTTTCTATTCACAAACACTCTATTAACCCTTCAATCTTAAATCTAGATCTAGAAATCATTCTTAAAAAAAACAAAAAACAAAAAAACATACCTCTTATCCAACTACTTTTTGAAAAAAATAAAACCGTTTTAGATTTAGATCTATTTATTTCATATAAAAGATCTTACATAAACGTAATAAATTCAAAGGCCTTAAAAACCACATCCTGCACTAAAATTAAAACAGCTTCAAGAATTGACGAAATAATCTCTAATATTAAATCTCTAAACCCAAACTTTGACACAGCCCTTGCAGCACCAAAAGTATTAATTATTGAAGACGATAAAAACTTAAACACAAAACTTTGCTCTTGGTTAAAACGAAATCAATATATATGCAAAAAAGCTCATAGCTCAACGTCTGCATTAGAAAAAATATCTTCAAATCATTTTGATATTATTTTACTAGACATTGGGCTTCCTGATTATACAGGGGATGAAATCATAAAAAAAATCCATGCTATAAACTCAAAAAGCTGCATTATAGTGTTAACTGGATACAAAGACTCAGAATTACTAACACATTGCATTCATAACGGGGCTCAAGATTTTATTACCAAACCTTTTATTCCCTCTGAATTACTTGAAAGTATTGATACCAACCTAAAACTATCCTTAATAAGATCTCTTCCAGATTCCACATTCAATTCTTTTTTTAATTCGAAATATTTCAATTCTATTTCATCTGCTAAAGACATTAAGTATAAAAAAAATTAAAATAAATCTTCTAAATTTTTATTGACGGAATTTTTAGCTCTACCCTCATCCCTTTTTCCTGTTTCATAAAAACAATATTCCCTCCAATTTGAGATAAAATATTCTTACATACCAATAAACCAAGCCCCACTCTGCTTTGCTGTGAAGACTCTTTAATGTCGTAATATAATTCATGTTGTTTAAAACCAGGCCCCGAATCAACAATTATAACCGAAACAAAATTAGGAGTATTTTTTAAGTCTACTGAAATACATTTTTGCTTAACATTTTCTAGGGCATTAATACTGTTTTTCAAAATATTTATTATAACTTGATACAACCGTGTTTTTTCAGCAGCTACAAAAAATATCCCAATAGCTCCAGAAACCTTTAACTCTATATCTAAGCTTTTAAGTTTTTTCTCAAATAATTTTACTACCTCATTAACAATTAACCGAGTATCCAGAACCTCTTTCTCATACACTCTTAACGCGCCAAAGTTAGACACGGTTTCTAATAAAACAGATACATTTTGAATATTTTGAACTGATGATTTAGAGCAATATTTCAATTCACTATTTACTTTTAATGTAGTTAATACCGATACTAATAAGGGATACTTACTAAATTTATCTAATTCTTTATAAAACTCTTTTTTTTCATATTTATCAATTTTCGATACAAGCGCATAAATCTCATTACTATTAATATTATATATTTTAATAAGCTCATCAAGACTAACCTTATCTAAACTAATTCCAGTACAAAGCCTATTTATCTCATCTAAATCAAATTGAATTAGGCTCAAAGGATTAGATACTTCATGAAGTATCTCCTTAGAAATACTATTTGCACTAGATTGCGAAGAAATTACGCGCGCTAAACTTGCCTGTTCTTCAAAATCTGAAATGGCTAATTTTAAATCCGAGTTCAATTTCTTATTCATTTTTTCTAAAGAAAAATTCAAGCTATTTAATTTCAGATTCGCTTCTCCAAGATTCGATGCATATTCAATTCGATCTAATAAAATAGAACAATAAAATGAAATCCCATCTAACTCATCTAAAAATTCTTTTTTACAACTTCTACCTGAAACACCTACTTTTAAAACCATATACAAATGATTCTTAACAAAAAAAGGCACATATATACTCGAAAATTTTGACTGACCTGCAAACACCTGGGTATTAACTTCAGACTTATAGCAAGAGCTAAAATACGCTTTAATGACTGTTTTGAACGATAAATCAAATTCACATAAGCCCATATCTTTAAACCTATCTAATTGATCATCATTAAGATAACAAAAATCAACAAAGGTAATCTCTTCGACACTAACAAGAAAATTTACAAGCAACTCAATTACAATAGTCTTATCTTGAAATGGGACTAATTTAATAAATTCATCTTTTAAAAACGATTTTAAGTGCATACAACCCCCCAAAAGTAAGTTTTATAATATTATCGTTAAAAATATAATAAAAATTTCAGTTTTTTCATTTTTTTCATATCTATATTTAATTAAACCCCAGTTTAACCCGAATAATATTTGAATAAATAACATTGTCGCCAACAGCAACTTTTAAATAATGAGATCCAGGGGCTATCTCATGATTAAATAAAGACCCTGTAAACGATTGATTATTTAAACTTATGTAGCTTTAGGGTTTTCATTAAAAATATTGATTATCTCAGCAGATGAAAAGACATTAATGAATACTAATTAGCAACAAAATAAACAATTCTAATACCCTCGCCTAAAACAAATTCAACTACTAAAACTTAATATCTGTAATTTTATAAAAAGATCCGTTTAGTGATGTTACATTTATAGGCACTATTATGTTTGGGTATTTAAAACAATGGGTTATTTTTTTTTCTGAATTTTTTGTTGTTAATAAATAAATTTTTTCATCTTGGTTACATCTATACAAATATTTTCCAGCTGAGCCTAAATTTTCTTCTTTTTTTAGCCCTAATATACTGTTTTTTGTAAAAAATGGAACATAGTTATTTGTATTAGCTGAAACATAAAAGTCTACATCTGGTGAGTCGATATACGACCGTTTAAACACCTCTTTTTTTGATGATTGAAAACATGATTGAAAATCGTAAATCAAATACTCTTTTTTTTCTACAACATCTCTTTTTTCAACAACACCTTCTAAATAACCAGCCATTTTTAATAATTTTTGATACTCTAAATTAAGAGCCTCAGCAATTTTTTTTAACAAATCTGGCTTTGGTTTTTTTATAGATTCATCTTCTACTCTATAAAGCATTCCGTATGAAATATTAGCTTTTCTAGCTAAATTCATTAAAGTTAATTTATTTTTTTTTCGTTCCAATTTAAGATATTCATTTAATTTCATTTCTAAAATGGTATCAAAACTAAAGATATAATTACATAACTTTTTTGAACACAAACTTATTTTGAAAGCAAATCTATATATTTACATTTAGATAATATATATTATAATATTTAAATATGTATAACATTGCACTTATATACCCCCAAAAAATAATCAGAAAAAATACACATCCTTATTTTCGATTAATTAAATATAAAAATTGCGAAGAAGGAATTGCTGCAATTAGCCTCTTTGGAAATCTGCTAGATATGTTGATCGTTTATGAAAAAAGTAGTTTTTTAACAGGGAAAGAAATCAAGTTTTTAATAAATAAACAATATCCAAAACTACCCGTTTTAATAATTAACGACATAGATATGCTAGATCACTTAATAAATAACGATCAATTTTTAACATTTCTTTCAAACCTAGATACTTTAAAACCTCCCATATAATACATCAATATATTTCGATGTTTATGATTCTCAAATATTACCTATCTTCAAATCATCAATCAAAAAAAAAAGGGGAAAATTAAAATGGATAATTATATTATCGACAATACATGTTATACGGTAGAAAAGGATATCCTGCACTATGTTCAAGCAACAGAGCGCGACCAGTGGGATAACTTTTTACTTTATGATTAATTTTCATAATAAGTTAATTACGTTATAAAAAAACATGTAAAAAAATATTACATGTTTTTTTATTTTTAAAATATTTTGTATCTTAAATTAAAAAAAATACAACTAATTCATATTTCTCAATTGAGTTTTCAATTAACTAACTATTTATTTTATACTAGATTGTAGAAATTATTTGTTAGTCTTGTTAAACTTAACATCAGAAATTATATGACACAAAAACAGCTTAAAGATATTAAAATACGTAAAACAATTAATTTACCTACAACATCGTTTGCAATGCGTGCCAATTTAGCACAGAACGAACCTCAAAGTTTAAAGAGATGGAAAAAAGCTAATTTATACACGACTATTTCAGAACATACAAAATCTAAAACTCCATTTGTATTTCACGATGGCCCGCCATATGCTAATGGCGATATTCATTTAGGCCATTTACTTAATAAAGTATTAAAATACTGTGTAGTGAGATCTCAATTAGTAATGGATAAGCGATGTGATTACATTCCAGGATGGGATTGTCATGGATTACCAATAGAGCATAAGGTTATGACAGAACTAACCAAATCTGGAAAAATTCAAAAAATAGCATCTTTAAGCCCGGATCAGCAAAAAATGGCAATACGAAATGAATGCATGACTTATGCAAAAAAATATATCAAAATTCAATCTAACCAAATGCAATCTCTGTTAACCTTAGCAGATTATGACAAACCCTATTTAACTATGCAAAAACATTATGAAAAAGATGTTCTAAATTGTTTTTCTAAAATGGTTGACGAAGGAATTGTATATCGAAAATTAAAACCTGTTCATTGGTCGATCGCCAATCAAACGGCTTTAGCTGAAGCAGAATTAGAATACTTTGATAAAAAAGACACCTCTATTCATGTAGGATTTGAAAGTACCGATAGTATTAAACTATCTGAGCTATTTAACTATAAACTATCTACTAATAGTTCTATAAATTTTATGATATGGACAACAACTCCATGGACATTACCTGCAAATTTAGCAATCGCAATTGAACCTTCATTTGAATATAGCCTAGTAGAAATAAACGCTAACTTATTTATTGTTGCAAAAGAATTAATACCCACAATTTCTAAATTAACAGAAACATCAATCACTGAACTCTCAACGATAAAAGGTGAATTATTGCTTAATCAGACCTATCAACATCCATTTTGTGATTATAAGGGAATATGTATTAGCGCAAATTTTGTAAATTTAGATGACGGAACGGGAATTGTTCATTTAGCCCCCGGACACGGAACAGATGACTATTTAGCATGCCTTGCTCATAATATTGACATATATTGCCCTGTAAAAGCAGACGGAACCTACGACGATACTGTTCCAGACTGGATTAAAGGTGAGCACATCTGGAAAGCTAACGCCAAAATTATTGACGTTTTAGATTCTCAAAACAACTTATTTTTTAAACAAGAATTTCTCCATTCATACCCACATGACTGGAGATCTAAAACACCTGTTATTTTTAGATCTACCGAACAATGGTTTATTTCTGTAGATAAAGCACTTAAGAGCACTAATAAATCACTAAGAGATATGGCATTAGCTGCAATAGAAAATGATATTGAGTTTTTCCCAGCTTGGGGTAAAAATAGATTAGCGGGAATGCTTGAAGCGCGTCCTGACTGGTGTATTTCTCGCCAACGTTCATGGGGATTACCTATCCCTGCTTTTACAGATGGCACTACGGTTTTAATGACCTCGAAATCTATTGAAAGTATCACAGCTATCATTAGCCAAGAAGGCTCTGATGCTTGGTTTAAAAAAAGTGCACCTGAATTACTAGCACACTACAATAAAGATACCGACCCTGATTTCCCAAAAGAATTTAATTTAGAAAATGCACAAAAAATGTATGATATTTTTGATGTTTGGTTTGAATCTGGATCGTCTTGGAACTGTGTTTTAAAACAACGTCAAAATAGTTTTCCAGCAGATTTATATTTAGAAGGCTCAGATCAACATAGAGGATGGTTTCATTTATCTTTATTGCCTAGTTTAGCAGTTCAAAAACAACCTCCATTTAAGCAACTGTTAACACATGGTTTTATAGTTGATAAACACGGTAAAAAAATGAGCAAATCTATAGGAAACACCTTAAATGTTCAAGATATTTTAAAAAATCATGGTGCTGAAATTACGAGATGGTGGGTTAGCTCACTTTCATACGACACTGATATTAAAGTTGATTTAAGCTTTTTTAATCAGGCTGGAGATAGTTATAGGAAAATTCGAAATACAATTCGTTTTTTATTAAGTAATTTATATGATTTAGACCAAACTGAAAGTTTAGATGAGCTTAAAAAAATCGCAAATTCTTTTGAACCCAATTCACTCGAATCCTATATGATTAAATGTACAGAAAACCTGCAAACAGCTGTCACAAATGCCTTTAACCAATTTAATTTTAAACTAGCAAATCAATTAATTTATGATTTTTGTAATGATCAGCTATCGTCATTTTATTGTTCTATTAGTAAAGATATTTTGTATTGCGATATAAGTAATTCAACTAGACGACGTAATATTCAATATTGCTTATGGACAATTTTAGAAGCCCTACTACGTCTATTAAGCCCCATTTTACCGCACACTACAGAAGAGGCTTACCAGGCATTATATAAAGATCCAACTTTATTAATTTTTCTTTCCTCCCCATTTAATGTTAAGTCCAACGAAACTCTGTCTGATTGGAATGAGCTACTACAACAACGCCAAGATATTTTAAAACTTTTAGAAGATTATAAAGAAAAAGGAATCGAAAACAGTTTAGATGCAGGACTAATTTTTCCAGATTCATTATCACACTTTAGCAAATTCAACATAAATCTTCCTGATTTTTTTGGTGTATCCAGAGTAACATTTCATAATTCAAGCACTACTGAAATTGTTAATTTAGAAAACGAACCACGCTGTGAAAGATCTTGGAAACGAGAGGCAAGCGTTAAAGATCGTGGCGATGGATTATTTTTATCTGACCGTGACGCTGACGCTATTAAAAGTTATTTGGAAGCATAATTATGCTAAATAAAGTTGATATATGTGGTATTGGAGGATCTATTGTTGATCAACAATATAAAGTAAGCCATGACTTAATTGAAAAAGCAGGTCTTAAACTCAATGAAATGCGCCTAGCTAGCCCAGAAGAACATAAAAAACTTATCCAATTGTTAGCAGCTAATAACTATATCCCAATGTCAGCTTGTGGCGGTTCTGCCACAAATACCATTGTTGCAACTTCTTATTTTGGAAGTAACGCCCATCAACTTTGTAGTATTGCAAATGACACTGATGGAAAATTATTTTTAGATAGCTTAACTGATGCAGGGGTAACCTACACCAATACAGACCACCAAAATATATCCCTTCCAACTGCTAAATGTATTGTTTTAGTAACTCCCGATGGAAAACGAACAATGAGTACATGCCTTGGTATAAGTTCTTGTTTTGATTCAGAAAAAATAAATCTAGACTGTATTTCAAATACTAATTATGTCTACATTGAAGGCTACATGGTAACAGATAATAATGACATTATTTTAACTATTTTAAAAAAGGCTCGAGATTTAAATAAAAACATAGTACTTTCTCTATCTGATCCTTGGGTTGCATCTACATATAAAAACAATCTTCTACAATGGTGTTCTAGTCCAGTAGAACTACTCTTTTGCAATGACGCTGAAGCACTTGCCTTTACAGATAGTATCACCCTTGATGAAGCTAAAGAAAAACTTAAATCTTATGCAAGTAAATTTGTTATTACATGTGGTGCAAATGGTGCAATAATTTATGATGGAAAATCGTTTATAACAATTAATGCCCCACTAGTTAACGTTATTGATACAAATGGTGCTGGCGATATTTTTGCGGGCGCTTTTTTACATCGACTTATTCGACATAATACGTTTAAACAAGCTGGTGAATTTGCAGCAGAAGTTGCAGCTAAGCTTGTTCAGCATTTTGGTGCTAGGTTAAATAAAGAAGATTACATCAAACTAGAATCAAAAACGGCCCCTATTATAATTAAATAAAATTTATCTAATTAAAATTGCTTTTCAAAAACTAGTTAAAGATTAATAATTATTTTTAATTAATATTATATGATTATTTTATTTAATTGAAATTGTCTGATATAGTTACGTCAAAGTAAATTTATTATGAACATAGATAAACATATAAAATTTTCTAAATATATACTTGGATTAATTGCCATTTTAAATATTTTATTTGGGGTGTATTTTTCAAGTAAGTTTGTATCTACCGATAAAATTACTGGATTTATAGATATACAACTTTCCCCAATTTTATTAACTCTTATATTACATATTCTTAGCGCTTATATTTTTTTTAAAGCGAAACAACATTTTAATTCTCATTCAAAATTAAGCATTTTTTATATTTACTCAGCAATAATACTATCCATAATCATTTTTTTTCCTATTGGAATTTATCTATTAATAATAAAATTAAAAATTAAGAAACTAAAGATTATATAAAAAAATTCAAAGTTTAACAAAAAAAATTTGAATAAAATCAAATTATATATAAATTTATTCACAGAACTCATTTAGGAAATTTTAAAATCAGCTATATTTCACCTTTTTTTTAGGTAACTCTTCATTATCTATTGTAAAACATGATCCACTTCTGAATAATGAAATAGGAGAAAACCCTATACTATCTAACTTTTTATACCCTGACATATCTTTTGCAAGAATCACTTGATTATTAAATAATCCTAAATTATTCATTTCAAGCTTTACCTGAGTAGGCATTATGTCTTTTTGCGCTAATCTAGGAAAAGCAGTATCTGCAGAAATTCGTGTAAGCATAGAAATCCCATCAGAAGAAAATGTAAATCCTCCTTTTTTTAAAGCGGGTTCCAATGTACTCTTTAACCACCCCATATCATTTTTTGGATCTTGTAATCCAAACAACGATACTTCACAAAATTCACAAACATAGTATTTAGAATGAATATCAAGTATTGCAGCTTCAATATGATTAAACTTTTTTATTCCTAATTCCAGCATAACTCCCATTAGATGATCAAGTGAGTTTGTTTTAAATAAATATTCAATTAACGCCTGTTCACTATGAAAAGCACGCCATAAAAACTCATTTAAATCTTGAGGCATATAATTAACTGGCAACGACAAATTCATAAAATCCTTAGCAACGCCCATTCGTTGATTTATATGCTTACAAATAACAGCGTCATCTACTTCATAGACAGCTGAATCTGTAAAACATTCTAAATAATTACGATTATCAAAATTTGAAATAATAGGAAGTTGAAATAATTGAGCTGTCGTTTCGTTTGAAGCAACTAATGAGAGTGTCGCAACTAAACTATTTCCTCTAGTATCATACCCCCCTGAATTTAATAAAGTTCTTTTTAATTTCTCATGTAATTTATTACCCTCAACAGAAATTTCTCCTACTTGAACCGGCACATTAACAGTTAAATTATATGTCCAATCAATCCTAGTAACCTCTTCTGTAATAATTAAAGGTAATGATCTTGCTGAGCTAGCTAATAATTTTTTCATTTTTTAATTCTAATTTATATTTAAAAATATTAAAACTTATAATCATAATCAGATCCAGAGCCCACAAATAATTAATTTATTTTTATTTATATAAAATTTAATGAAATTTTTTCTTAAAAAATAACGATAACAAAACAAAACAATAATAATAATCTAATTATTTACACCTAAACTATAGAGGGTAACTATGCAAAAAACACTATCTAAACACTCCGGAAAAGAAGTACAACAGTTTAAAAAAATATCTTCAGTTATTTCTTTACAATAATTTAAGCTTGGCCCTATTATAGGTAATTGCAACGAACCTGATTTTTGCTACCTAGAAGGTTTTCAACAACACAATAGAAAAAGAAAAAACAAAATAATATCTTCTACAAAAACAACAACCCCTATTATTCAAATGAAGAATAACAAAGGAGAGTTAATTGACATTTTTTATACGTTATCAGAGCTGAAATTTTATATATTACAAAAATATAATATTTTTCCAATAAATATACTGTGGCCTCATAACAATGTTAAAATAAGCACACAAACACTTAGGCATTTAGATCTTCCAACATCATTAAATGACTATAGGAGACATTATAAAGATATATACAACATCAGCCGTTTTTTAATGGAAAAAGAAAATCAAGATAAAATTAATATTTTTATTAAAGATGAATTAGCAATCAAACATAATCTTGAGGATAAAGCTCTATGGCTTTTAAGCTTTATTAATACCGCAAAAGAATTACAACTCGAATTATCTGATATATACATTGATGATAAAAACTGCAGATTTGGATTATTGTATCTTGCTTTAACGCTGGATTCCGCTGATTGCATTACTCAATTGCAACATTCAAATTACAATTTCAATACCCCTAAAGAATATAAATCATTTCACGAAAACGGAGTAATATCTACACAATGCTCATCTGTATTTTGTCTTACTAAGTTTAATTTTAGCAGAGTCCTTGAAAATCTAAATATAGATTTTATAGAATCAGATTCTGGAAAAAAAGATTTTTTTGAAAATGGAAATTTAAAATCCCATACTACTTCTTTTTTTAAATCGATATCTCATAAAAACACTTATTTATTAGATGTATTTTTAAAAAACAAACTCCATGAAAAAGATACCGGCTACCTAGTTTATGATGACAATAAAAAGTTAAAACAACACACTTCTACATTATTTGAGGCAGCAAGCAACGGTTCAAGATTAATAGAGCAATTTCCAAACATTATATTTGAACAAGATATAGGACAGCAAATTTTTTATAATAACGGGGCTCTTCAAACCCACGAATCTTCATTATATATTGCAGCTAAACACAATCATTTATCTATCATGACCAAAAAATTTATAAGCCTTTCTAATGTAACTCTTGGGTATAAAACATTTTCAGAAGACTCTATTGAGATATCTCATGAAACTGTGAATAAGACAATTCAATTAAATACTACACCTATTAAATATTCACATAAAAAATTAAAAAAATTAGGATTAATATCTGCTTAAACATATGTCTTAAATAATAAAAACTTATTTTATACTTATTAAATAGATTTTCAATTAAAACCGAATAATGCAGTTGAAATAATGATAGTGCGTTATTTTGGGCATAAGTGAGTTCAGCACGATGCAATAGCATGAGGTCAACTGCATTATTCGGGTTAAATATAGCTGTAAATATACAAAATAAGATTTTCAACTTTAATAGAGCTCTTTCTGATTTAGTTTGCCTTTTGCATGATAGTTATTCTTAGCAATATGATGTAAGCACATTAAATAATTAATCAAACAACACCTTATAAAAACACATATATTGTTAAGTTATGTAAACCTAAAAAAATTAAACAAACAGTTTAACCCATTTTAGTGCATCTTCTTTAGTTTTTAATTCACCTTCAAGTTGTTTTTCATAAACATTATTTAATAATTTGCCAAGAGATTTCCCTGGTTTAACTCCTAGCTTTATTAAATCTTTTCCTTGCAACAAACATGCTGGCGCTTTCGTATGAACTTCTAATTTTCGAGCACGATCTAATAACCATTGTCCGGCCGGATAGTTAAATGCAAGAGACTTTATTTTTTTTCTACCTAAATAATCTGCAGTCGATAACCGCACTAAATCTTGAATGGGAACTTTTGTTGAAAGCCGTCTAATAGCAGCATCTGAAACTTTTGTTTTTTTCTGTGACTCATACAACATTGAAGGTTTCATATGATGACATACCAAAGGAATTACTTGATTAATTATAGATTTATCGTCTGTTAAACATTTTAAGAACTCTTGCGCAGGAACTTTCCCCGCCTCTTCATGCCCATGAGATTTCCAACGCCCATCTATTTTTTTTGTTGTTAATGGCTTTCCTAAATCATGACATAATGCAGCTAACATAAATATGATGTCTTTTTTTTCATCTGTCGTTTTTAATTTAGACATTTCATCTACTACCATCATTGTATGTATCCAGACATCTCCTTCTGGATGCCAGGTTGGATCTTGGGGAGTTCCAATTAATGCTTTTAATGGAGGTAAATAAGATAGCGCATTTATATCTTTTAAAAACTCAAATCCAATTGAGGGTTTATCTGCTTTTAAAACTAGCTTTTTCATTTCCTCAAACACCCTTTCTTTTGGCAATTCATCAATAGGCATTTGTTTGCATATAGACTTTGTTTTAGGGCTTACATCTAAGTTAAACCTAGCCATAAATTGAGCGGCACGAAATACTCGTAGAGGATCTTCTGAAAACTGATTACTTACATGAACTAAACGTTTATTTTTTAAATCAGCTACGCCATTAAACGGATCTATAAGCTCCTTTGTTAAAATGTCTTTAGAAATTGCATTAATTGTAAAATCACGCCGTTTAGCTGCTTGATAAAAACTTAATTGTTGATCAGAAACAACATTAAACCCTTTATGCCCTGGGCCTATTTTAGATTCTGTTCTAGGAAATGATAAGTCGATTTCAACAGAGTCATTTAATTTAAGTTTTAATACAGCAAATGCTTTACCCACTTCATTAACAGTGCCAAACTCTTGAGCAATTTCTTTTAATAGTGCATAAGACTTTAATCCAAATACTTCGATATCTATATCTTTAGATTGCCTATTTAAGAGCTCATCTCGAACAATCCCTCCAACAAAAACAGCCCTGCCTGAAAAACATTTAATTTTTTCTGCTAATTTAATTATTTTATTCTGAATTTGATTATCCACGTTAATCATCATATAGATCCTAGAAAAAAAAGTCGAGAATCTAGCCTTTCTTTTTTACATAGCAAATATTTTACACTAACAAAAATATTGCTAGTGATTATTTTATGAAAGCTTACTATAATAAGTGCACTTCTACATGAAAAATAAAATTAATGAAATTGTAAACTCATTGGCATCTGAAAAAAATCAGGCTCATCAAGATTTTTTATCTGAAGCTATATCTACTCTATTAAAAGTAGAAAATGCAGAAAAACGAGATTTAAGACTTATACAAAAATCGTTATCTGAAATCATAGAATCAATTAACTTATTCACCCCTTACAAACATATTCGAAAAGTAAGCATTTTTGGTTCTGCAAGAACGTCACCTGATCATCCAAACTTTCAATTAGCCGAAGAGACTGCTCGTAAAATAACCGAAGCAAATATGATGGTGATAACGGGAGCAGGCCCTGGGATTATGTTAGCAGGTAATAAAGGAGCTCAAGAAAATAAAAGTTTTGGTCTTCATATCCAACTACCTTTTGAAGAAGCCGCCAACGACTACATTATTAACACCGGAAAACTAATATCATACAAATACTTTTTTACAAGAAAACTAACATTTGTAAAAGAATCTAATGCCTTTGTGTTATTTCCTGGTGGATTTGGAACTCAAGATGAAGGCTTTGAAGTACTTACCTTAATACAAACAGGCACTTGCTCGCCGAGACCATTTGTAATTTTAAATTATGATAAAAGTCAGTATTGGGAATCTTGGAAAAACTATGTACAAACACAACTTCTAGATAGATCTTATATTAGCCAAGAAGATATTGAAATTATTAAAGTAGCAACTACTCCAGACGAAGCGGTATCTTATATAACGTCATTTTACAAAATATATCATTCTATAAAATATTACAATCGTGTCGCTTGCATGCGTATAAACAGGGATTTATCTATAAAAGAATTAGAGCTAATTAAATCAAAGTTTTCATTTTTATTAACAAGCAGCACTTTTAAAATAGGTACTCATGAAAACTTTACAGAAGAACAGGGTATTTATTCAGATAAACCTAGGTTAATCTTTAAGTTTAATCACAAGTTTGGTGGCCTTATTCAACTTATCGAATTTATTAATCAATTTAATTAACAAATTAAGGAGTAACTAATGTTTGATTTATTATTTAAAGGCGGGCCTGTAATGATATTGTTAGTTGCATGTTCGTTTTTTGGATTATATACAATAATTCAAAAGATATTATTTTTTAAAATTCATTTCTCTGACACAAATGAAACTATTAAAACTATTAAAGAAGATCTATTAACTAACGGTATTGAAATTACACTAAATTCACTTCGCCCTGACAGAAAAATAGTAAGTAAAGTTTTAGGAAATGCTATTAAACTACACGATCAGCCAAGAGAAAAAATTCAAGATGGAATACGAGAATCTATTTATAACCAAATCCCCAAAATTGATCATCTAATGCCTCTTTTATCTAGCATTATTTCTGCAGCTCCAATTTTAGGTCTTAC
>CAXBWG010000003.1:0-23947 GCA_963979105.1 uncultured bacterium
ATCCAAACTGGTCTTCAAAATTGTAACTTTTATCTAATAAAGAATTGCTCGTTTTTAATAAACTAAGTTTATTATCCCAATTTTTTTCTTTAGAAATTTCAGCTAAATTAGATTTAACAAGTGCTGATGCTTTACTATCTGGATGTGTTTTTATATTTTCAGTAAGTGTTTGTTTTAATTCTTTAAACGTTTTAATTTTTTCAAAAAGAGCTTTTTTATCATTTATTTGAGCCTTAAACTCTGTAATAGTAGATTTTAATGCAGGAGACGTATCAACTTGCTCAGCAACAGTTTCTAAAAGAGAAAATTTTTCTAGTACATTATTAAAATGATCGAATGTTTCATCTGTTAAATCCTCAGGTAAACTGGCTAATCCTTCTTTTATATCTGAATTTAATGCATTTAAATGAGTTTCATAGGTTTTATCTGAGCTCACTGTACTAAATTCATGTAAAAATTTTAACTGAGTAATAATTTTTTTAGTTGAAATTGTAACGGGTTTAGAATAATTTCCAGGCGATAATTCTTGATTTAATTGTTTAGATATATCTGTAATCGACGTTTTTCCTGCAACAACCTTCCGCTTATCTCCAAAAACACTCGTTCTAACAGACACTTTATCTCCATGAACATATAACTTAGACCCAATTTTCGCGCGGCCCGATTTAGTCTTTTCATTTGTACCACGATCTAGAGCTGCTAACGTTGTTTTTAATTCAGCCGAAGGCTCAGTAATTTTACGAGCGTCTTCTAAGCTCATCATTTTACCGTCTACTTTTAGTGCTACTACATTATTATTATGAACAATCATATTTACCGAATGCTGCGCAATTCCCGTGTTAATATCGGCACTAGATGTATCTTTTATAGTTGCTTTAGAAATATGTAAATTAGAACGAGTTAAGCTATCTGATTCAACAGACTTTGACTCTACACGTTTACCAAAAATTTTTACGCGTAACGTCGATAAAAACCTTGAAAACATTCCGCCAACTTTTTTTGTTTGCTTAGTTTCATTAGAAGATTTAGCACTCTCAACACTGTCAACTACATTAGGCTCACGACGTTTAACCAATTCAGAATGCATATCTTTATTTACATTAAAGTTCATCCTAACTCCTTATTTTTTTCAATTAAATTAGACCCCTATTAAGACTCTTGTGTCATCTCTACAGTTCCGGCCATTGCTTTTTTTGCAATAACTTCTAATTTCTGCAAAAACCCCGAATAAAAACTATCATCAACTTTTCGCTTATTTAAAAAAAGTTCATTTGTTTTTATATTATAAGTATACACTATAATTTTTATAGAAGACTGTAATTTTAAACGAATAAACGATTTTGAAATTCTACAAATAAAAGAATGTTGATCTGTAGATTTTGATTTAAACGTAATAGAGTTTAAATGCTCTGTAGTTAAATAAGAAAATAATTCAGATGTTTTAATAGCACGTAAATTATCTTCATCGGAATCTGCATTTTGAACAGCAGAGTTAACACCCTCTAATTTACCGTCTTGATAGCTAAACGAACTAAATGAAATTCCCTTGGGCTGTGCATAAATAGTCATAAAATATCTAAATTCTAAAATTTATCAAACATTAACGGAATAAATAAAATAAAATAAGATAACACGCCTATCATAATCACAATTAAACTTAAGCCTAATAAGTCCTTTAATAAATCACCTAAATTATCACAAAAAATCATATTCGTTTTTAAAACTGCAGTTTCTTCTAAGTTATCGTCTTCAATAAAATGCAATTTCAAATAACTCCAATATGTTCCTACGTTAATCCCTAATCCACTTATTAAAAATAAAATAAAATACATCGAAAACATTAATCCAATAGCACCTGCAACCCCAAAAAATTTAGTCCCCAAGATTGGCACGCCTAATACACCCGCAAAAACAAAAATCAATATTTTTACTAATCTCGAATTTAATGCCGTTAAAATAATAGAATAATCGGGCATTTTTTTTCCTGATTGAATTAAATCAAAATCAACCATCTGATCTTGAATATGAGAACTTACAGATTTAAACAACACATAAAACCCATAAACAAAAACAATCACTAACCCAATCGAAAATAACACCCCTAAAATTAAGCCAATATCAAAGGATAAATTTTGAATACCTACCTTATAATAAGTCGTTACATTCTGAACTTTATTAGCTAACAAATCGAAATCTAAATGCAATGTTGGATCAGATAAATGTAATACAATTAAAAGCCGTTGATAATAAAAAAACATAATCGATAAAACAAACATAATGCCAATAAAACAAAAACTATTTTTAATAATTAACTCTAGCTTTAAACGGTAATCTTGAAAAAATAAAACAAACTCATCTGTAACTGTTTGTAAATTTATAATTTTTCGAATTCCAGCACTCGAATCTATAAAACTTAACCCAAGATAATCACCTAAACAAAAAAATAACTGAATAAAAAATCCCATTAAAAAATAATTTAAATCTAAAATATCACACCGAACATGATCAATTCCTTCTGCAAAATAAATTAAAGATAAAAACCCTACCCACACAACTACTAAAACAAAAAACAAACTAGCACCACGAAATACACCATATACAATATGAGAAAAAATAGAAGAATGAGTATCTGATGACGGCCTATAAAACCCCATTATTATCCAATAAAAAATAAGTTGTAATACCATACCAAAAATTATAAAAACAAAATTATCAAGTTCAATTCCGGCATCATAATAGTAAAACACCCAAACTAACCCCACCATTAACAAAAGCCCTACAATAAATCGCTTAATCGAAAAATACATAAGCGATTTAAATGTACTAATCACCTTAGGCTTCATAAACGACACAAAAAAATAAACAAAAATTCCAATTGAAAAAATAATAATAGAAGAAATAATATGATTAAAAACAGTATCAGACATTTCAGAAGATCGCTCTAGATAAAAATAACTAACAAAATAACTTACCGATAACAATATCCCTATGCTAAAACACGAAATAATATTTAGTATTTTAAAACTCTTTTTTAAAAAGTCGCCAACAAAATCAGCCAATAACGCAGGGTTTCTTAAATCATCTTCAAAAAAATCAAAATTTAAAAAACTAGTAATATCAACAGCGACATCACTAACGCTTCCAAAATAGCTACTATATAAAACTGAAATAATAGTTTGTGTTACAAAGCCTAAAAAATGAAAAAACAATAAAATTAAAATATGAATCTTAAATACATGCATTTGATTTAATAAATGAATTTCAGAAAAATGAGTACTCATTGGCGCCATAAGCATCTCGGAAATACTTGTTTTTAATTCAGCAATATCATACAAATATAAAAAATCTATAATAAAAAAATGAGCAGCAAAATCAAAAACCAATAACGCAAGCACGCTTACCAACACAGAGCGCCCTTTAGAAATAAAGTATCGGACTAGATCTAGTTTAGATAATTGAAGTTTATCAAAAAAATCTACAGCACGTTGCTGTAACAAATAAACTCCAAATCGATTTATAAGTAAACTTGAAATAGCCCCAGTAATAAATAACACAACTGGAATAATAAGAAACTCAACAAACGTCATCTGAAAAAAAATAATGATTGAAATAATAGCTAAAAATATCATGGAAATATTCACAATAGATTTAATTGAGCGTTTAGTTCCATCTCCTATAAATGCACATAAGGCAACCACATCTGAAGACGTTTCTTTTGCAGATGTAGACTTCTGAAAAAATTTATATACACCCAAATTAAGGCATGTAATGCCCAAAAGTGCAGCTAAAATAATAAATAATAATTCAAAATACATAGTTTCTTCCTTATTTATAATCTATAATAACTTAATTATTACGTCACTTAAATTAATATGCAAAAAATAATTTATCTGAATCAATATTTAATAAAAAATTACACAAAATTAACATTTTTTTTAACAAAAATATCAACTATTAAGTAATTGATTAAATTCTGATATTATTACTATAATTTTTTAACTATTATATTAAGGAGACAATCGTGACTGCTGAAACTATCAAAAAATTTGCTTCAATAAAAGTAATTGGTATAGGTGGCGGCGGCGGAAACGCAATTAATAGAATGGTGGCAGAAAGTGTTAAAGGTGTAGAATTTATTGCATCAAATACCGATCTTCAAGCCTTAAGCGTGTCTTTAGCTGATTATAAAGTGCAATTAGGCGCCAAACTAACAAAAGGTCTTGGTGGGGGTGCAATCCCTGCTATTGGAGAACAATCGGCCAAAGAAAGCCTAGAAGATATACAATCTCAGCTCGAAGGCGCAGATATGGTATTTATTACAGCTGGAATGGGTGGCGGAACAGGAACTGGAGCTGCGCCAATTATTGCCAGACTTGCAAAAGATTTGGGAGCACTAACAATAGCTGTTGTAACTAAGCCATTTAGGTTCGAAGGTCCAGTAAGAACTCGTCAGGCAGACGAAGGAATTGAAAACTTAAAACAACATGTAGACGCACTTATTACAATTCCGAACGATAAATTACTTGATGTTGTAGAAAAAATGACTAGTTTAGTAGATGCCTTTAAAGTAGCAGATAATATTTTAAGACAAGGCGTGCAAGGCATAGCCGACTTAATTACAATTCCAGGACTAATTAACTTAGATTTTGCAGACGTTAAAACAATCATGAAAGACTCTGGGTCTGCCATGATGGGAATAGGAAGAGCAAGCGGAGAAGGCCGTGCTGTAGAAGCCGCCAACCAAGCAGTTTCTTCTCCATTATTAGAACAAACCATAAACGGAGCAACTGGCGTATTATTAAATATTACAGGTGGAGATAGCCTTACATTACAAGAAGTTCATTTAGCAGCCGATGTTATTTATAACACTGTAAATCCAAATGCTAATATTGTATTTGGTTCTGTAGTTAACGATTCTATGTACGATGAAATCGCAATCACTGTAATTGCAACTGGATTTGATAACAGCGACACAGTAAATGCAATATCAACCCCAGAAACAGAAGACATTGCAGAAGATACAGGCACAAATCCTGAAGAAGAAAAAGAAGCAACCGTAAGTTTTTCTAAATTAGAAGGCACCTCTATTAACATAAATAATCAAACAGCAATTTCAGCTAACAAAAACACACCCAATTACTCAGATAGCGAAGCCGACTTATTAACTTCGCAATCAAGTACATCCTCTGAATTTGATTTAGATGTACCTGCATTTTTAAGAGATATTAATTAAGTATAAACAAGCATAACTGCTTAAATAATGAGCTTATACTTTATAACAGGAACAGATACCAATTGCGGTAAAACAACTGCAACCGCAGAACTTGCTAGATATTTTTCTAATTTAAAAAAATCTGTAATAACCCAAAAGTGGATCCAAACAGGAAGTATTAACTTACAAGACGATATAGATAAGCATATAGAAAATCTAAACTATTCAAAAGAAGAATTAAGCCCATTCTTAGCCCACATGTGCCCGTATAAATTTAAATTAGCAAGCTCTGCCCATTTAGCTGCACAAAAAGAAAATATAAAAATAGATATCGACACTATACTTAATTCAATACAAACACTAGAAAATCACTTTAAAACTATTTTAATAGAAGGTTTAGGTGGAATTTGCGTTCCCATAAATGACTCCCAAACAACATTAGATATTCTATGTAAAATAAATCCAAAAATAATTTTAATCATAGAAAATAAACTAGGATGCATTAACCATGCACTGCTTACCTATTCAATAATAAAAGCAAATAACCTAAACTGCATTGGTTTTATAATGAACACTAAAAACAATAATCTAAATCCAATCATTCAAAATGATACCCCCGATATAATTCAAAAACAAACAGGCCTAAAAAAAATCGGCGACTTAAATTTTAATAAAACACTAAAACTATATACAGAAATCTAGAATTACTACAAAAAAACACCATGTCCATTAAGTTTAATTTATTAACAAGTTAATTAACAAATTAATAAATACCCTTGAATACAGCCCCAATAACCCATAAAATTATACTATAAATTAAAAAATAGGTGCCATATGACAGAACATACATATCTTAACAATGCTAATCCAGAATTTATTGATTCTCTTTACAAACAATATATTGAAAATCCTGAAAATGTTGATCCAAAATGGCAACAATTTTTTGAAGGATTTAAACTAGGAATAGAGTCCAATAACACAGGTGCTCAATTAACAGACAAAGAAGTGAGTGTTACCAAACTAATTCATGCCTACAGAACCCGTGGTCATTTAATAGCCAAAACAAACCCAATAAGACAACGTAGAAAACATAAATCAGATTTAGAATTATCGTATTTTAATTTAACAGAAAAAGATTTTGAAACAGAATTTGAATGTGCTAAAGACATTAAATTACCAAAATCTAAATTAAAAACGATACTAGAGCACCTAAGTAAAACCTATTGCGGGCCTATTGGTGCTGAATTTATGTATTGTAGTAATGAAAAACTACGTCATTGGCTTTATAAAGAAATGGAGTCTTGTGCCAATACCCCCACTTTTGAAAAAAAAGAAAAATTAGATATATTAAAAAAACTAGGAAAAGCAGTCAATTTCGAAAATTTTTTACAAACAAAATATGTAGGCAAAAAACGATTTTCACTCGAAGGGCTCGAAGTTATTATACCTGCCCTAGATCAGGCCTTGCGATTGGCTGCCACAAAAGATGTTAAAGAATGTGTGTTAGGCATGGCGCATAGAGGCAGGCTTAATATGCTGGTTAACATTTTTGAAAAATCCTACGAAGATATATTTTCAGAATTTGAAGAAAATATTAGCTATGATCACCAAAAATTAGGCGGCGATGTAAAGTATCATCTAGGAAAATCAGCAGATATTACAACGCCAGAAGGCTATACCCTTCATTTAAGCATGGTGCCAAACCCATCTCATTTAGAAGCGGTATCTCCTGTTTTACAAGGAATTGCAAATGCAAAAATAAAAGATAGATATTCTGGTAATGAAAAACAAATATTGCCTATTGTTGTACATGGAGATGCGGCTATGTCTGGCCAAGGAGTTAACTATGAGGTAGCTAATTTTTCGAAATTAGAAGGCTTTGATAACGGCGGAACTATTCATATTATAATGAACAACCAAATTGGATTTACAGCAAATTATAAAGAAAGCAGATCTAGTATTTACTGTACGGATTTAGCAAAAGTAACAGATTCTCCGGTATTTCATGTAAATGCAGACGAACCAGAATCTGTAGTACACGCCATTAAGATGGCTATAAGAATTCGTCATGAATTTCAGTGCGATGTTTATGTAGATATTTTAGGATATCGAAAATATGGACATAACGAAGGAGACGAGCCTAGATTCACACAACCAATAATGTATAAATTAATCAATAAACACAAAAATATTTATGAACTATATTTAAACAAATTAGTAAACGATAAAACAATAAGTTTAGAAGATGCTAATAGCTATATAAAAGAATTTAAAACTGATTTACAAAAAAATCTAGAAGATGCAAAAAACAACCCAATTGCAAAAAAACTAGATATGTTAAAGTCATCTTGGAAGGAATACCGTTTAGCCACACAAAAAGACTTTGACGCCTCTATTGATACGGCAGTTAAAAAAGACACCCTAACTAAAGTAGCGAAAGGGCTTACAACAACTCCAAATTCTTTAACTATATTTTCGAAAACTAAAAAAATTATAGACGCTCGAAAACGATTATTTTTTGACGAAAAGAAAGTAGACTGGGCTTTGGCCGAACAACTAGCATTTGGAACCTTATTACTTGATGGGCATAATGTAAGATTAACCGGGCAAGATTCTCAAAGAGGCACCTTTTCTCATAGACATGCCGTACTAATAGATCAGGAAACAGAAGAAAACTATACCCCCTTAAACAATATAAGTGAAAAACAAGCAGAATTTGAAGTATATAATTCATTATTATCTGAATACGGTGTAATGGCGTTTGAATACGGCTATTCTCTAGCTAGCCCAAACTCACTTGTTATTTGGGAAGCCCAATTTGGAGATTTCTCAAATGGAGCACAAATAGTAATCGATCAATTTATTAGTGCAACAGAATCTAAATGGAAAAAAATGTCGGGGTTAGTTTTGCTATTACCACATGGATATGAAGGCCAAGGACCAGAACATTCATCTGCACGATTCGAAAGATATTTGCAACTTTGTGCAGAAAACAACTTGTATATATGTAACATAACAACATCTGCAAATTTTTTTCATGTTCTACGACGTCAAATACAAAATAAATTTAGAAAGCCATTAGTAATCATGAGCCCCAAAAGTTTATTAAGACACCCAAAAGTTAGTTCAAATGTAAACGACTTAACCGATAATAACTTTTCAGAAATTATCGATGATAAAAACTGTGATGTAAAAAATGTAAAAAAAGTAGTGTTATGCACAGGAAAAATTTATTATGATCTGTTAGAAGAAAAAGAAAAAACAAAATCAAATGTAGCAATAATAAGATTAGAACAATTATACCCACTTCCCATAAAACAACTCGAAAAATTACGACAAAAATACACAACTAAGAATTGGGTATGGGTGCAAGAAGAACCAGAAAATATGGGTGCCTGGACATTTATGCTACAGCAGTATAGATCTTGGAATTTAGAGGTTATTGCACGACCCGCAAGTGCATCTCCAGCTACAGGAAGCTCTAAAATGCATGCGAAATCACAAATAGAATTAGTAACAAAAGCAATTAAGCTTTAATAGAGGAGAAAAATTAGAAAAAAAGATATTATTATTCCTGCAGCAGGTGAATCGGTACCTGAGGCAGATATTGTTTCTTGGTACAACCAAGCCGGCGATTATGTTGAAATGGACGAGCCTTTATTAGAATTAGAAACAGATAAAGCCTCTATGGATTTAACAGCAGAAATTGCAGGGATTTTAGAAATTTCAATAGCAGATGGAACCGTAAAAGTAGGCGATATTGTTGGCTCTATTACCCAATCAAATAAAAAACCAGCCAGCACACCTGCAACACAACCACAAGCACCACAAGCCACAGAACAGCCAAGTTCAGCACCCCACTATGCGAGCGGACCCCCCTCTCCGGCTGCGGAAAAGTTAATGCAAGAAAAACAACTAAACCAAACAGACATTAAAGCCACTGGTAAAAACGGTCGTATAACCAAACAAGATGTTGAAAATACAAACCCAACACCGGCAGCACCTACTCCTACAAAACAAGCATTAGCAATCCCCACACACCCAGTAACAGACCCAAAACAACGAACCACTCGTAGAGAAAAATTATCTCGGTTACGAAAAACATTAATAAAACGATTAGTAGACGCACAACAAACAACAGCCTCGCTAACAACATTTAATGAAATAGATATGAGTGCAGTTATGGACATAAGAAAAAAATACAAAGATTCGTTTAAAGAAAAACATAATGTTGGACTTGGGTTTATGTCTTTTTTCACAAAAGCAGTTACAATTGCTCTTAAAAACTGGCCATTAGTTAACGCTATGATATCCGGCGAAGAAATCGTATTGCACGACTATTGCGATATTGGAGTTGCGGTATCTACACCAAAAGGACTTGTAGTTCCTGTTGTGAAAAACGCAGAATCTTTAACCTTTGCAGGCATAGAATCTGCAATTCGAAATTTTGCCCTTAAAGGAAGAGACGGAAAATTAACAATGGATGATATGACCGGTGGAACGTTTACCATTACCAACGGAGGCACATTTGGGTCTATGCTCTCAACACCAATTTTAAATAGACCCCAAAGTGCAATTTTAGGAATGCACAATATTGTTAAGCGCCCAACAGCTGTTAATGGCGAAGTAAAAATAAGACCTATTATGTATGTTGCCCTAACCTATGATCATAGGATAATCGATGGCGCTGAAGCTGTGCAGTTTTTAGTAAATTTAAAACAGCTCCTAGAAGACCCAACACGATTATTAATCGATATTTAAAAGTAAAGGAAAAACAATATGGCAAAAAAATTTGATGTAATAGTAATTGGAGCAGGCCCCGGTGGTTATGTAGCTGCAATTCGGTTAGCACAGCTTGGAAAAAATGTAGCAATTGTTGAAAAACAAACAACCCTGGGTGGAACTTGTTTAAACTGGGGATGCATACCTTCTAAGGCATTATTAGATTCTTCAGAACATTACCATCAGGCAATCCATAAATTTGAAATACATGGAATTGAGGTTAAAAACATTAAATTAAACCTTAAGCAAATGATGAAACGAAAAGATGATGTTGTAAAAAATACCACACAAGGTATTAGCTATTTAATGAAAAAAAACAAAATTGAAACCCTGCAAGGACATGCTACATTTGTTTCTGAAACAACAATAAGTGTTAGCCAGGGAAAATCAAAAACAAATTACGATGCCGAAAAATTTATTATTGCAACCGGATCTTCTGTTACAGAACTCCCAACGGTACCCGTAGATAAAAAACGGATTATCACCTCAGATGAAGCAATTTCATTAAAAGAAGTACCTAAACATTTTATTGTAATTGGTGGCGGAGTTATTGGCGTAGAACTGGGATCTGTTTATGCACGATTAGGCAGTAAAGTAACTATTATTGAATATATGGATCGATTAATTCCAACAATGGACAAAGATCTAGGCAAAACATTACAACGAACATTTAAAAATCTAGACGTTAATTTTGAATTTAATACCATGGTAACAGGTGCAAAAGTTAATAAAAATCAAGTTACACTAAGTGCCAAAACAAAAGATGGAAAAGAAAAAACATTTACAGGTGATTACGTGTTAGTCTCTATTGGACGAAAACCAAATACTAAAAATCTCGGACTAAACAAAGTAGGCATTAACTTAGATGAAAAAGGCAGAATTCCTGTAGATAGTACATTTAAAACCGAAAAAAACTCTATCTATGCCATTGGCGATGTTATTGAAGGCCCAATGCTTGCACATAAAGCCTCCGAGGAAGGTGTTGTATGTGCAGAAATTATTGCGGGTCAAAAGGGCCATTTAAATTACAATACAATTCCAGGTGTAGTTTACACATGGCCAGAAGTAGCATCTGTTGGAAAAACAGAAGACGAACTCAAAGCAGCAAACATTGCTTATAAATCTGGAAAATTTCCATTTAAAGCAAGTGGTAGAGCCAGAGCCAGTGAAGAAAGCGATGGATTTGTAAAAGTGCTATCAGATAAAACAACAGATGAAATCCTAGGCATTCATATGATTGGACCTCGTGCAGCCGACATGATCGCAGAAGCTGTTTTAGCAATGGAATATCGTGCATCAGCAGAAGACGTGGCCATGATAGTTCATCCACACCCAACATTTACAGAAGCACTAAAAGAAGCCGCTCTAGATTCTACTGAAAAAAGGCCAATTCATTTATAAACGAATATCGTCAATAAAAAATTATATAGCTCAGAAAATATAACCTGGGCTATTTATATTGATCAATTACTTTATCAACTTATAATTATCAACTATTTCAATAAACTCAATTCGTGATATCACAGTTTTAAACGGCCCTGCATTTGGAATCGACTTTTCAGCATAGGCAAGCGATCCTGGCAAATATATTTCCCAAATAGCCCCTTCTTTCATAAGGGGTATAGCTAAACTCCATCCTTTAGGAGGAGATCCTATTGTAAACTGAACCGGATTCACCTGTTCATACGTATTATAAAATACAGTTCCATCTACAAACTTATCAATAAAATGTAGAGAAACAACACTATCTAAGCCTGGCTTTTTTCCTGTACCTTCTTTAATTATTTTATACTGCAGCCCATTTTCATACGTAACCACACCTTTTTTCTTACTATTTTTAGCTAAAAACGTTTTACCTTCTTTAACATTTAACTTAATAATTTTTTCTTCACGACGTTTAAGTTTAGAATACCTACTTTTTTGAAATGTCATATAAGTAGCATCAACTTCTGTTTCGCTCATTAACATCTCTGTGTCGTTATAGGCAGCGTCTATTCCTTCTTTTAAAGCCCCTAAATCAATTTCAACTTCCTGTTTTCTTAAATCTTTACCTATAATAGCGCCATATGAATAACTAAATTGTTTAACCTGTGTATCTAGATCAACGTGAGGCTTACACCCAAAAAAAGCACAACACAATAAAACACTTATACAAAATTTAATTAAACCAGTCATAACATTCTCCACAAAACTAAAGCTAAACCTAATATTACAAATATTTTAAAAATTTATCTATAAAAATTTTAAACGCCAGTTAACCTATCCCACGCATGAACATGTAGTCGTGTCGAATAATTTACACATAACTCCTTACATAATTCTATTACAACTGGCTCTAAATCACGTAATTTCGACCGACTGGAAGCTCCTGGCATTAAATAAATTTTAGAATAAGGCAATGTATATGGATTTACAAAACAATCAACTACTTCTACAACATCATCTTTTGAAGATACAACAAATTTATAAATGACATTATCTTTAGATAAAAAAAAGTTAATTGCATCTGCAATAATACGATTATCTTTATCCATCCCAGAATTAGCTAGTTTAAAAGACACATTATATTGCGCGATAAACTTATCTAATTGTGTACTTACAACGAATGTCCCGTTCGTTTCAACTTCAACAAACGGTATAAATTTATATCGTGTTAAAAATGATTCAAAAAAACAACATAACGCCTTGTCTTGCAATAAAGGTTCTCCCCCTGTAACAATTAAATGAGCTCCGTTTCTCAACTTGTCTATATAGTGTTGAGATTCAAATATATCACATAACTCTTGAGCTAAATACCGCTTACCAGTTAACCAAACTTCTATCGTATCGCAGCGCCAAGTTGCGCCAGAGGCCAATTGGTTTGTTTTAATCGTATTTTTTCCACCACATGTTAAATTACACCCTTTTAGACGCAAAAAAACACTAGGAACGCCAATATTTGAGCCCTCGCCTTGAATCGAATAAAAAAATTCACTTATAGCTAGACCTTCCATTAATCTTCTAGTAATCCAAAATCAAAAAATACCCGAGAAATTGTAATCGAGTCAACAGAAATAGGATATAAGTAATGTTTTTGCAATAAATGTAGACTTGTATGAGTATCTAAAAAGTAAAAATAATCTTTTAACTTAGTTTTGTCAGCCAACGATAACGTCATAGAATCATCAAAATTAAATTTTAAATCCTTATAAAACATGTCTTTGTCTTTTAAAAAAACAATCAACTGATTATATTGACTATTTACGGCAACATAAAATGGTTTTACAGGCGAAAAAGAAAGTATCAAACACCCAATTAATAACGAAAAAGGAATAACACGAATATCTTTTTGAGATGAAAAGATAAAATAAATAGACATTAAAATATAAACAAAAATAAAAAACCAAATTAAATACCAAAACTCAGTTATTCCATAGTGTATCCAAAATAAAGTTACCCAATAAAAAAAATAAATAACAACAGGAAAAACAAAATAATACGAATACTTCAAATAAAAACGAGTACTCACACCAAATCTCATTTTATCTTTAAATAAACCAAGTTGTAACATTAAAAACAAATTTATAATTAAATAAACAACAAAAAATGGAACCATATAATCCTGATATCTATACTCATAAAAAAGTTCCAAAATAATATATATATAAAACAAAATTCCACCTATATAAATTAACGGAACCAAATAAAACCGAGAAATTAAGTAATAAAATTTAGGCAAAGGAGTATCTTGCTCAAATTGAACTAAATTATCGGGAATTTGAGATAAAAAATAAAGGCTTCCAACACACCCATAACAAATTAAAAAAACAACCTTATATACCCATAACGAAATAAAAACATTTAAAAGATAGTCAAATAAAAACAACCCCCCAACAACAAATAGACTTAAAAAAGACATATATACAAATACTTTTAACAATTTTATAAACATAATATTATTAAATTTCAAAAAACTTCTCATCGACAACTTAAAAAACGGAACCACACAAAAACAAACAATTAAACAAATCATTAAAAATATATAATCTTGATGAACTAATAACTCACTAGACACAAACGACTTAAGCGTATAATTACTAATTAAATATATAAAAATTAACACGCCCCCAAGAAAATCAATCCATATCTTACTCATATAAGAAAAATACGTTTCATAAATAATAGTTAACACTAAAAATAAAATAATCGCCAAACTAAACGTTCTAGAAAATAAATCTAAATAAGGTAACAAGGACAAATCCAACAAATAGGTTATATTTAATTCTGGCTGCATTAAGGTTTTCATCAGTTGTATCCATGTCCACAAAAATACAAAAACAACAACAAAAGGAAACCGCGATATTAACTTAAAATAAGAATTCCAATTCAGCATACCAGCTATAATAAATAATTTAAGTTAAATAAACTAGTAATTAATATGTTCTTTTTTTCATTAAATAATGAAAGACCATCCAATCATTGCCCTTGTTAAACCCAAACAACTCAGCACACGCCAAGAAAAATATTTTCCATGTATTAAATTTTAATATAGCGCTTTTTTCTGGGTAATCTCGCGACAAAATCTCTAATATTCTCTTTTTGTTTAAATTCATATTTTTTACCCATTCATTTGCTGTTTTTTCATAATGAGTCCCATTAACTCGCCATTGATGTACAATAAACAACTGATTTTGAAAATACGAAAACAAGCCCTCTGAAGGCATAACGCCTCCTGTGAAAAAATGACGTGACATCCAATCTGTAATATCGTTATTAATAAATTGATAAGCAAACTTTTTATGCCCGAAAACATGAATAAAAATAGCCCCATCATCTTTAATCCAATTCTGAAGTTTTTTAAAAAGAAGTTTATAATTACTTAAATGCTCAAACATTTCTATAGAAACTATCCTGTCATATGTTTCATCTGAATCAAATTCATTAATATCTTTTGTAATAACCTCTAAATTAGTTAATTCAAATTTTTTCTTTTGAGACTCAATATATAAGCGTTGCTGAGTAGAAGATGACATTGCAGTAATCGTGCTTTTAGGAAATTTTTTAGCCATATACAAGCTTAAAGACCCCCACCCGCACCCAAGATCTAAAACACTCTGACCCTCTCTCAATTGCGCTCGCTCGCAATATAAATTTAACATAGATTCTTCTGCATCGGATAAACTTTTATCGTTATCTGCCCAAAATGAACACGAATATTTTAAATTATCTCCTAAAACTCTAGAAAAAAAGTTTGTACTTACTTCATAATGCTGCCCATTAGATCCATCAAAATCTATTGCAATTTTACCTTCAGATAAAAAGTTTACAATGTTAGTGCAACTATTTCCTTGAGTCTCATGATTTTTTTTTTCAATTTTATATTTTTTATAAACTAAAACCCTAATTAAAAATCGTAAAAACCACTCAGGATAAATCGGCAATGCTATTAGAGAATCAACAAACATAAACTAAATCTATTTCCTTTTAAAGATATTTAAAAATATCATTGGCGTATTTTGCATATATTCTAAATAAACTTGGCCACGTTTAGCAATACTAAGTTTTTCAGTTAACGGGCCTGTAAGATATCTCATAATTAAATAAATAAATAACGGTGCAAAAAAACACCATGCCAAACCCGAAGAAAAATAAAATACCCCAGCCAAACAAAACCAAAACACAACTTCAAAAAAATAATTAGGATGTCTACTATAAAACCAAAATCCAACATCACACACATCTGTAGGGCCAGAAGATAATTTAAATTTATGTAACTGAAAATCAGCAATTGCCTGAGCAATAACAGCAAAAAAACATCCAATTAGAAATAAAATAATTATAAAATCAAACGCCACATTACTATAAAAACCGGCAACAAAAATTAGCGATAACACAGACTGCAAAACACCCTGAAACATATAGTTTCCTAATACCTTAAACTCTACATTCGATTTATAAGATTTCTTTAAATATGAATACCGCGTATCTTGTATATTTTTTAAAATACGTGTTACTAGAAAAAAAATAGCCAACCTAAGTGCCCAAATCCAAACCAAACCAACAACAAATACATGAAATACTGAAAAACTAAAATCAGTTAATTCATCTAAAAAATAAACAGGGTATATAAAGTAATCATAAATAACTAAAAAACCAAAACCCAACACCCAATTAATATCAATAATACTAGAGTTTCTTACCTTTAAATATAAACACCATGTTATAAAAGCAAAACAACAACTTAAAATTAAATGATGGAAAAAAATTAAACTCATTATATATATTTATTTTTTAGTTAAAACTAAATGAAAATCCTGAATATACTCTTGCATAAACCCAGCCTGAGAATATTCAAAATAATAATGCCATTTACGAATAAACTCATCACTAAAACCTTGCTTTTTTATTTCAGTAATTTTTTCAAAAAACATAATTTTCCAATCTTCTAAAGTCTTCACATAATGAAGCCCAATGGTATCTGCCTGAGACAAATTTAGACAAGTATCTTGAAGTAACGTCTTTATATGAGCCACCGAAAGCAAGTGGCCTCCTGGAAAAATATATTTTCGAATCCAGTCGGACTTTTTTCTATAATTATCATAAACATCATCACGGATTGTAATCGCCTGAATCACAGCTTTTCCAGTTTGAGTTAATAAATCATTTATTTTTTTAAAATAAACCGGCAAATATTTATGGCCAACCGCTTCTACCATTTCTATAGATATTACTCGATCAAACTGTCCTTTTATCTTTCTGTAATCTTGATATAAAACCGTAATATTTTTAGTTAAACCGAGTTCTTTTATCCGATTTTGAACATAGTTAAATTGTTCTCTAGATAGCGTAACTGTAGTTACGTTACACCCAGTTTGCTTAACCATTTCAATAGCCATGCTTCCCCAACCAGAACCTATTTCTAAAACAGTCATTCCCTTTTTAATATCTGCTTTTTTAATAATTTGGTTCATTTTATGTTCTTGAGCCTCTGCTAAAGTTGCAGTTTCACTCGGGTAAAGAGCGCACGAATATAACATTGAAGAATCTAAAAAGCATTCAAAAAACTTATTTCCTAAATCATAGTGTTTATGAATATTTTTTTTACTTTTAAAAATTGAATTTCGATTCAAAAAATGCTGAAATTTCAAAATTACATTTACAAACTTACCTATAAATATAACTCCTGAGTCAACAGACTCTTTATGTTCTAAAAACGCAGCTAAAAGCTCTTTAACATTATCTGATTCCCAATATCCCAGCACAAACGCTTCCCCAAGCCCCATTTCCTGACGAAAACAAACACGCGTATAAAAGGCATAATCTTTAACTCTCAAATTTAATTTTTTACTCGCAGCAGGGTCTCCAATTTGCTTTACCAAGCCTGATGGAAATTGAATATTAATACAGTAATTTTTTATTGACTCTAGTTTTTTCAAAAAAAAGCCCTTACAAAGGTTTTGTAAAAATGTAGGAGAGGAGCTTTTATATGTATGTTTATGCATTTTTTTATGTTTCTCTTTTAATGAAATTTGTTTAAAAAATCTTAATCTAAAAGCTTCAAAAAGTATATATAAAAACGTTGTTATACCCACAACAGGAAATGATAAAATTATAAATAGAATAAACAAGTCTGTTAATTTTTTACGTTTTCCTTCTAAATTTGCATGTAATAACAACGAGTTATCTTTAAAATAATTAATCACTATAGAAAACAATGTCTGATACTGTGTTAATTTAAATTTATAATAGCCTTCAACATTAAAAAAAGGCGAAACATAAAATTGCTTATCTTGAGAAAAAGTCATTATAGAACTCGATAAATTATCAGTATTATCTAAAATGTAAGTATGGCGTTCTTTAAAGGTATTATTTATCTCTGCAACCACATAAACTACCTGATCATTTTTATAACAATAATAAAAGCTAACAGGATTAAACTGCATACCCAAACATCGTGCAGATGTAATTAAAACTACCTTATCAAATTCAACATCATAACCATGCTGTTCAAATAATAAATCTACTTTTTTCCTCAAATTTACAGACGTATCTTTTAAATAATCCTTATCATAAATGCTAAACAAATTAAATTTGTTATAACTAAAAAACCAAAACGATTTTATATCTGCTTCTAAACAATCTAAATCAAGCCCTAAAAAAAACACACTATAACGAAACTGATGACCCTTTGGTTTTAACCTCTTATGAAATAAAGATCCCTTAAATAAATGAATCACTAACTTATAATTTCACTCCAAAATGAGCAGCAACCTTAGCCCCAGAACATGCTGCATCTTCATGAAACCCATAGTTAAAATAACTTCCACAATAATATACATTACTTTTCCCATTTAATAATTCAAGTTCCGGTTGAGTCGCAATAGATTCTGGACTAAACATTGGATGATCATAATTTAATTCACGTATTATCGAATTTTGATTAACCTCTGTTACAGGATTCAAAGTCACAATATAATCTTGTTTAGTCTGCAATGATTGCAATCGATTCATATAATAACTTACAAATACGGGTGACTGATCTGAAGGCTCGGATTGAATATAATTCCAAGATGCCCAACAACGCTTTTTTGGAGGCAAAAAAGACGTATCCGTATGAAAATAAACACGATTTTTTGAATACGACCATTTGGAAAATAAGTTTTTTTCTGTATCTGTAGGACTATCTAATAAATCTAAAACCTGATCAGCATGCGTCGCCATTACAACATAATCACAATAACACTCAGCTCCATCTGCCGTTTTTACAATACACCCATTATCAAAACGCCTAACATTAACAGCCGCATTATTTAATGAAATAGTAGATAAACGTTCTGTAATTTTAGCCACATAATTACGTGACCCTCCTTTAATGGTATACCACTGTGGTCTGTCTGCTACTTGAAGTAACCCATGATTCCTCCAAAAATGTAAAAACGTATAAGCTGGCATACTTAATAATTCATTAAATGAAGCAGACCAAATTGCAGCCCCCATAGGAACAACATAGTTTTTTATAAATAAATCAGAAAATTTATAATGCTTTAAATAATCATCTAAACTAGAGTCTAAATGCCTACCCGATTCCACATCTATTAATGCAACATTATTAAATTTAATTATATCCAAAATAAATTTATAAAACTTAGGTGAAAATAAATTTCTCTTTTGAGCAAATAACCCCCATGGAAAATCAGAAGAATACAAAAAATTTGTGAATTTTGAAAAATAACTAAATGACATATTAGACTCGATATAATCAACTTCAAGTTCTGCAAGTAATTTTAAAAATGTTGGATAATTATATTTATTAAATACAATAAACCCTGTATCTACAGCCAAACCTTCATCTACACCATTATTAATGGTAATAGTATTAGCATGCCCCCCACAATAATGCTGTTTATCAAATAAAAATACATGATGCTTTTTAGATAATAAATAACTAGCAGTTAACCCCGCAACTCCCGCACCAATAACCGCAATCTTTTTTCCAGAGTCATAAATATTCATGCATATTATCTCCCTTTTCAAAAAGGGTAATAAGCATAGACTCGAATGTAAAGAAAAAGTTGCAAGTAATAAAAATAAATATTTATTTCAATAAAATAATCAAAATACAAAAAAAAACCCAAAGTTCCATAAAAAAAAATTGAAAATGTTTAAAAAACATGATTTAATACCAAAACATTAATATAGAAGAGATTAGACTATGTCAAAAATTAACAAAAAAGAGATAAATGGGGCCCAAGCCCTAATTAAGTGCCTGGAAAACCACGATGTGGAATATGTTTTTGGATATCCTGGTGGCGCAGCCATTCCAATTTTTGATGCCATTTATGATTCTAAAAAGTTAAAACTTATCTTAGTACGTCACGAACAAGGGGCCACACATATGGCAGATGGCTATGCTCGTGCCACAGGAAAACCAGGTGTAGTTTTAGTTACAAGTGGACCAGGCGCCACTAACACAGTAACTGGTTTGCTAACCGCTCAAATGGATTCTATTCCAATGATTATTTTAACAGGACAACAAATCACACCCTCATTAGGCAAAGATGCCTTTCAAGAAGCAGATGTATTTGGAATTACGGCACCCGTTGTAAAACATAGTTATTTAGTAAAAAACCCAAATGATATTCCAAGAATCGTTAGCGAATCTTTTCATATTTCCAATACAGGTCGTCCGGGACCCGTTTTAATAGATCTACCAAAAGACGTTTCTAGCGGTAATTGCACTGCTAGTTGTACTAATATTACAATGGACATACCTGGATTTTCTGGCCCAAAACCCCCAAATAAAGACGATATTCAAAAACTTGCAGATACTATTAAAGGCAGTAAACGCCCATTATTACTTGTTGGGCATGGGGTTATAATTTCTAAAGCCCATAAAGTAGTTTTAAAATTGGCAGAAAAACTTAAATCTCCTGTAACATCTACACTTTTAGGCATGGGTGGATTTCCAGAAAATCATGATCTATCTGTAGGCTTTCTTGGTATGCATGGAACAGCTTATGCAAATAAAGCAGTCGCAGAATGTGACTTAATTTTTTCGATCGGATCACGCTGGGACGATAGAATAACACCTGCAAATCTCTCTAGGTTTTGTCCAAATGCAAAAAAATGTCATATCGATATAGACCCGGCAGAAATGAATAAAATTATCACGCCAGATGCAAGCTGTATTGGCGATGCAAAAGAAATTGTTGAACAACTACTCAAATTAGTTACCCCTTTAGAAACGACTGACTGGCTTGAAAAAGTTAGAAAAAACAAAAAAAAATATCCACTTTCTTATAAAATTCATGGCGGCCTTAAAGCCCAACATGTTATTGATGAGCTTTATAAATTAACCAATGGAGATGCCATTGTTACAACAGATGTAGGCCAACACCAAATGTGGACTGCACAATTTTATAATTTTAAACGCCCAAATCAATGGATTACATCTGGGGGTGCAGGAACTATGGGATTTGGATTTCCAGCAGCAATCGGAGCACAATTCGGACATCCTAAAGAAACCGTAATTGCAGTTTGCGGAGATGGTGGGTTTCAAATGACATTATTTGAATTATCTACAGCGGTTATAAATAAACTTCCAATAAAAATTATTATTATAGATAATCGCTATTTAGGAATGGTTCGACAATGGCAAGAGCTATTTTTTGATGATCGCCTTTCTGGAGTAGATATGATTGGTAACCCTGATTTTGTTAAAGTAGCAGAAGCCTATGGGTGTAAAGCATTTAGAGTTAAACGACCTGCCGATGTAAAAAAAGTACTTACAAAAGCATTAAACTATAACGAAGGCCCATGCTTAATTCATGCAGAAGTAGTTAAACAAGATAACGTATTCCCAATGGTGCCCGCAGGTGGCACTGCAGATGAAATGATTATTACACCTCCTACAAGAAAATTAGCTAAACCAGAGGGAAGTACATAAAATGGAACAACAATTTACCCCCCAAGCAAGTCATACTATTAGTTTATTTGTTGCAAACAAACCTGGTGTTTTACTACGCATTTGCTTAGTCTTTTCAAGGCGCGGCTTTAACATTGAATCGCTAGTAGTATCTCCTGCGTTTGATGGCCGATTTTCGCGCATGACAATTACAGCACAAGGTGAGAAAAAAACCCTCGATCAAATCATCAAACAATGCGCTAAATTAGTCGATGTAATTCATGCGTCCGAACACAATGCTAAAACCTCTGTCGAAAAAGAATTCGCTCTCATTAAAGTTGACCTAAAAAAAGAAAACCGTGTAGAAATCTTACAGCTAACCCAACATTTTCAGGCAGAAGCACTCGATTTTAGTGACAACACATTAGTATTTCAAATCGTTGGTGACACCGAAAAGATTAATACATGCCTTTCTATGTTAAATCCATTTGGAATTTTAGAAATGGTTCGAAGTGGAAAAATGGTTATTACAAAAGGTCAAGAAGCTACCTAAGTTACTAAAAAATACTGTACAGTATTTAAAATCGCAATTAAACTAATCATCTTATGAGCACAAATCAGTATTATTGTAATGTAAAAGATAATGAATTTATTCAAAAAGAAGGCCATTTTTTTAAAGCTGGGGCATTTGAAATTACAATCAATTCCACATTATATAATGTTACATTTGAGCCTTTAAACCATACTACGGTATATAAAATACAAAAAAATTCTAATACCTTAGCAGAACTAATTCACCCAGATTACGCCCCCGATTGCACATTTGAAACACTTAATACCAAACTCCAAAACACCGATATGAAATCCCTATTTTTCGCACTTTGCAAACACAATATCTGTATTCATAAAGACTATATAAAATTTATTGATGAAAATCCTAACTTTAAAGTATCGTATGAAATCAAACAAAAATCAGTTATTAGCTAAACAATCACGTAAAATTACAATTTTTTATCTTAATTAATCTACATACCTAATCTAGACATAGTTCTAGACATACAATCTATACAAAATGTAACCTCAGGGTACCGAGTTTCAAATTCCTGAAGAAAATTTAATGCTCTAACCCCTTCTGTTTCTTGAATATCTAATAACTGCTTAAGTTCATCAATTTTTGAAAAAACTAATTGTTTTGTTAACAAATCTAAATTGCTATCTTTCTGAACCAAGTCTAAAAGCTGATCACATTCTTTTTTATACATATAATTATTATTCACAATAAATAAACTTTTTAAACATTTAAAAAATACCTTTTAGTCTTTTATGAATTTTGCTATAGTCTGCTTATATGGATACAGCTACCTCAACATCTGGATTACTATTTAATATATTGTTTTTAAGATTACTAATTATTATTCCAATAATATGTTTTAGTTATATTTTATTTACTTGCATCAAACAACATAACACTAAATTTAAAAACAAACCTCTTATTAATAAAATTCCATTAAAAAATTAAACTCTAAAAACCTTACTTAATCTCATTAATTAAATTTTCTAACTTATTAATTTCAAATTCACAATCAGAAATTAATTTGTCTTGAAACGAACTGGACTCAGAAAACAACCGTAACTGAACCATTAAATATTTATATTTATTTAATTTTCTTTCTATTTGAGACAATAGTTTTAAAGTTACTAAATTAGAACTTTTAAGTTCTACTAATAATTCAGAATGAACATCAGAATCCGCATTAACTCTAGCAATCGCAGAAGAAATCCCTTCACACATCTGCTTTAACTTCAAAACATATCCAGACTCAATAATAGAATTAAATTGATCAATTAATTCAGTTGTACTGTTTGAAAATGTTTCTAATTGCGAAACAAGAACATTAGTTTCAATAGGAATTCCTTTTGCTGAATTACTATCGTCATTATACTGACACAACGCCAACTGCAATCTATTAACATCTTGAAGCTGGGTTAATACCTCTTTACTAGAGGCTATATTTAAATGCCCACCATGATATTTTTCTAATTTATCAGAAACAAAACCTAATTGCTGTTGATAATGTTCCACGTTATCCGCCATATCAGAAAAAAGTTCAGATAGTTTTTTCGAACACTCCTTTACATGACGAATCGACTCTCCAAGTTCACGCTGATGTAACCCCGATTGTGATACAAACTGAGTTATTTTTTTTTCATTAATAGTTACTTTACATAACGAATCTACCTTATTTCGTGTAAGCGGATCTGACATATTTTCTACTGCCCACTTTGCAGCTGTATGACTATACAAATGAAACTTTAAACTAGGATTAGTTAACAACTCTGAAACATTAGAATACTCTTGAGAGTCATATAAAACATACATAGAATCACCAGAATAAAATGATTCAAACGTAACCGGGCAATCAACATAAAACATTCCAGCCGCACTATTAATAACAGTTTCTGCTAATCTATCTTTAATATCAGATAAATAAACTGTTCCTTCTTGATTAGCTAAAACATCCTCATCTAAATTTCGATTAATACACTCTAAAAAATTAGAATCATCTGAA
>CAXBWG010000004.1:0-20623 GCA_963979105.1 uncultured bacterium
CTCTTCATATGACCATTCAAACAGCAATTTTAATTGAAACGCTTACAGCATTAGGTGCAGATGTACGTTGGGCATCGTGTAATATTTTTTCAACACAAGACCATGCTGCTGCTGCAATTGCAAAAGGTGGAACGCCTGTATTTGCTTGGAAAGGTGAAAGCTTAGAAGAGTATTGGGATTGTACAATAGATGCATTATCGTTTCCAGAAACTGGACCAGATTTAATTTTAGATGATGGTGGCGATGCTACGATGCTTGTTCATATCGCTAAAGAAATGTTTGATAAAAAAGACACTTTTAAATTTGAAACAGAAGGAGAACTGGCAATTGCTCAAGCTAAACTTAAAGCAGATATCGATGCTAATCCTGGAAAATGGGAAGCCATTATTGAATCTGTAAAAGGGGTGTCTGAAGAAACGACTACTGGTGTTCATAGATTATATCAGTTACATGAAGAAGGAAATTTATTGTTTCCAGCAATAAATGTAAACGATTCTGTAACAAAATCTAAATTTGATAATTTATATGGATGTAGAGAATCTTTAGCAGACGGCATTAAACGAGCAACAGATGTAATGGTTGCAGGTAAAGTTGTGGTTATTTGCGGATACGGAGATGTTGGAAAAGGATCAGCATTTTCTTTAAAAGGATTTGGTGCACGTGTAATAGTAACTGAAATTGATCCAATTTGTGCATTACAAGCTGCTATGGAAGGTTTTGAAGTGAAAACATTAGAAGATGTTGTAGCTGAAGGCGATATTTTTGTGACAACAACTGGAAACAAAGATATTATTCGTTACGAGCATATGGCTCAAATGAAAGATCAAGCAATCGTATGTAATATTGGTCATTTCGATAACGAAATTCAAGTAGAATCTTTATCTAAGCTAAAACGTATTACAGTAAAACCACAAGTAGATGTTTATACATTCGAAGATGGCCATAAAATCATTTTATTGGCAGAAGGAAGGTTAGTTAACCTAGGGTGTGCAACAGGACATTCATCGTTTGTAATGAGTACATCATTTACAAATCAAGTGTTAGCTCAAATCGAATTAGCCCAAAACGAATATGCATTAGGCGTACATAGGCTACCCAAAGAATTAGATGAAGAAGTGGCTCGTTTACATTTAGATAAACTAGGCGTAAAACTAACAAAACTAACAAAAGATCAATCAGAGTATTTAGGTATTCCTGTAGAAGGTCCATACAAACCAGATCATTACAGGTATTAATAAATTTTTTTTAAATGCTCTTTTGTGAGCATTTAAAGATATATGTATTTTTTATAAAAACGAAAACAAAATATTAAACGAATTGCGTTTTACACTCCAAGAAAAACCATTTCCCCAACAATGATATTTTTTGAAAATCGAAATATTTAATTCTCGAAACGAAAGGGTATCTAACTTATAAAACATTTCTGAACTAATTTTTATGGTATTAAAAGTTTCATGTATAGATAGCCCAATTTCGTTATCGGTTACAGCATAACTGCTTTGATGTTGAAAGGGACTACTGCCATCTATATATAGTTTTTGATACAAACTTAATTTTGGATTAAAAAATAAATCTTTTTCTAAAGAAATAATGAAAAATATACGTTTCCAATACGTACTATCTTTATAAATATTTATATTTGTAAGTAAAGAGGTATGAAGATTTAAAGAATTAACAAGCGGATATTTACGTCTAACAGAATTTAAAAATTGAAAATGAGACGATTCAAAACTATATGTATTTGAATCTTCTTCGATAGTATATGCATAATTTGCAGCCACATCTACAATGTATTTAGATGAAGGAAGGTTTTTTCCCGATAGTGTTAATTTAGGATAATGGCTTACCCAGAAATCATTAATAAGCGTGTTTTTTTGTATAGAAAAATCCGCATCTAATACAGGGATATCGGCGTTACTTCTAAAATTTCGAATTAAAACATCTAAAAAGTTTAGTTCCTTTTTTAAACGACGTCGTTTTCGAGTTTTTAAATAACGTTTAGAAAATAGTGTGTTTTCTAATGAAATAGAATATTTAGAATGATATGAAATGCTAGAAAATCCGTTATTAGGATAAAACTTATATTTAATTCCATGATTTAATTTATCGTTCTGATTATAAAAATTTGAGCCGCCAAGAGTATAATTAAGTTTTTCTGTATATCCAAAATCAAAAGATCCTGTGCTTTTGTATGTTGGAATATAAGTTGTTTTATACGTAACAAAAAAACCTTCTGTTTGGTTGATTCCAATTTCTGGTAAATAGGGATTATTATTTAAAATACTATTATTTGGTGATCCATAAAAATAAAAAGGGATCGGGATAGAAAAAGGTAAATATTTAAATTTAAATCTATTTTGTCGCGCTGTTAAATAACCAACAACAGGAAATACTTTTAAAGATTTAGACGTAAAGTAATAATGATGCGGATGATCAAAACATTTGGTGAAATAAGCATTTTTAAATTTAATATCTTCTAAACTTAGTTTTACCGATTCAGATTTAAATATAATATCGTTTGTGAAAATAGAAAAATTAGTTAAAAATCCTTTCTTTTTCTTAAAGTTAAAGTTTAATGAACCTGCATGTAATGTGTGTTCTTGGTTAAACACGTTTAGTGATTTTGGGAATTCAATTAATGAATGTTCTATATCGTAAATAAAATAATCAGATGTAACGGTAAAATCTTCATATTTTAAAATAACATTTTCACTAGCTATTAATATTTTATTGTTATTAATATAACGAATATATGTAGCTTCTAAGTCGAGATCTTTTGGTAAATTTGAAAAGATACTTACAGATAAACAAAATAAAAAAATAAGAATACGAAAAATCATTATAATTTAGGAGCAGGAATTGGAGCCATTTCTGGAGTGTTCACAATAGATACAAAAGAAGATACTTTCTTTCTAAAGCCTAGATTAATTTCACCTGTTGGTCCATTTCTATGTTTAGCTACAACCAATTGCACATTTGAAAATTCCATATTAGATTGATCAGCTTCTTCTGGTTTATGAATAAAACAAATTAAGTCAGCCGTTTGTTCTATCTCACCAGATTCTCGTAAATCCGATAATACAGGCCGCTTATCTTGGCGTTGTTCGATATTACGACTAAGCTGAGATAATGCAATTATGGCAATATTACATTCTTTTGCAAACGCTTTAACTTCTCGTACAATTTCAGAAACTTCATGATATCTACTTTCTGATTTCTTTTTACTGCCTCGTAATAGCTGCAAATAATCTATAATAATTAATTTAGGATTAACTTCAGATTGTAAACGTCTAAACTTAGCACGAAGTTCTATTGGCGATAAATTAGGGGAATCATCTATATAAATAGGCGCTTCAGATAACTTGCCAAATGCCATATTTAAATCTCTGTATTCATGATCAGCCAAAGATGACGATCTAATTCGTTTAGAGTCTATTTTTGCTTCAGAACAAAGTAATCTCATTGCCAGTTGTTCAGAAGGCATTTCTAAGCTAAATACAGCAACTGGTATTTTTTTTACAATGGCAATGTGTTGTGCGAAATTCATTACAAGCGTTGTTTTTCCCATTGAAGGTCTGGCTGCCAATATAATTAAATCGCCTCCCTGAAATCCAGATGTCAGATCATCAAGATCAGCAAATCCAGAAGGAACACCTAATACTTTATCGTCTGTTAAATTTGTGGCCTGAATTTGTTCAAAAACAGTGTTTACAGCATCTTTTAAAGGGATAAAATTATCTTTTACACCAATTTTAGATAAATCTAATATAGATTGTTGTGCACGATCTAGAACATCTGTTGGATTATTAGATTCATCGTAGGATTCTTTAATAATTTCAGATCCAGTTGAAATTAGTTTTCTAAGCATTGCTTTTTCAAATACAATCGATGAATAATACTCTGCATTCGCAGCAGTTGGAACAACATCTGTTAATTCAATTAAATAAGTTCTGCCTCCAATTTCATTAAGTTTTGAATTTTTCTTTAATTCATTGGAAACGGTAATAAGATCAATAGGTTCATTATTTCTAAATAATTCTGTAATAGATTCAAAAATAGATCCATGCGACGGTTTATAAAAATGTTCTTTTTTGATTTTTCCTACAACGATTGCAACGGCATCTTTAGAAAGCATCATCGAGCCTAGTAAGGATTGCTCACTATCTAGGTCTTGTGGTTGTAATTTTTTTTGATCAGCCATTAGATGAGTATAGTATAATAGAACGACTTATATTTCGATATTAAATTAGTACTTTTATTACATAAATTATGAGTTTAACAGTTTAGTATGTGAACATTTAATAAAAGGCGGTTGAATTAAAGTATTAAATTAAGTTATTAACTGGGACACAGTTGTGTTTTAAATAATTAATTTATGCTTAATATATACCCACTCTTAAGCTGTAAATTACAGACAACTCCCCTAAATTCTAGCAAAACAACGGACTTAATTCGACTAAATATTTGTTCGATTTCAAGTTCATGGGGGATTACTAGTTTAATTTAAATATATGTTCAAAAAGTGAACACTTTTAATTGGCATCAAAATTGCACCGTGTTAGATAACAATATTAAGGAGGTGCCCAATGTGGCTACTTACACAAAAAAAACAGTCTTATAACAACTTAGAAAATCTATTTGATTTTCCTTATATTAGTGAAAATAGATATATAAATACCTATTCAGCTGATTTAAAAGAATTAGATAATGAATTGATTTTAACTATAGTGTTACCAGGAGTTTTAAAAAAAGATATTAAATTAGAATATAAACAGGGATATATTTTAGTTGATGCAAATAAATTGTCTGAACCTAATTTAGATGAAAGTAAACAAACTACCTATTCAGAAGTACCAAGTCTTGTTTATCAACGCAAATTTTATGTAGGTGAAATTAATCATGAAAAAATATCAGCTGAGTTAAACCATGGTATTCTTACGGTAAAACTTTCTAAAAAAGAAGAGAAAAACGCACAGTTAATAGACATTGGTTAGGAATGTATTCGATTTAATTGAAGGGCTCTTTCTAGAGCCCTTCTAGTTTGTCAGAATTAATAGAGAATTAGCATTGTCTTTACCAAAGACTTCAATGGTGTATGACGTGTATGGGGAAGAGGAACTATAATTTATTTTTCCAGATTCATCTTGATCGTTAATTTCGGCGTTGGTAAATGGATTTTTTAACTCATTTTTTAAAAAACTATTTGATTTTAAAATTAATATTAAATCATTTATAGTTAATGTATTAGGATACGTACTATTTTCTAAAAAGTAAGTTTCAATTGCTAATTGTAAGTTGTATATTTGATTTTTACTTGTACTTTCTTTTGCATAGGTTTGTATCTTTTCATAATTTGGCAGTACTACCATAGAGATAATACTACTTACTAATAGCACAATAATTAGTTCGATAATTGAAAATCCTTTTATGTAGTGTTTTGGTATCATTGATGTGTTATTAATTTATCTATAATTTGATTCATTGGTAAAATTGTTAAATAAAATCCTATTAATATGTTAATTCCAGTTAATGTAAATGTAATAATTTTAACTACTGAACTAAGATGTTTGATTTTCATTTTATGATGAGCTCTATAAAGAGTAACGATTTTGGTTAATCCAAATTCTAATTTATTTGTTGCAATGGCTTGTGTAATTATTTGTATATATGCTGAATTTGGTATTAGCTTTGAAAAACTTGTAGTATAGGGGGCGCTGTTTAAAATAGATGTTTTAAATTTGTCTAAAGTTTGTTGTAACTGAGTTGAGCTTGTAACGGATATGTTTTTTATAACCGTTTTAAAATCAACGCCTTCATTTAAATAAGGTGTAATTATTGAAAATAAATCTATTACAAATAATTCTCTGGATATATTAAAAGTTAGAAAATATATTAGTTTTATTATATATCGTTTAAACAAAAATACAGTACAACACGCTATTAAAAGTGTAGGAATAATATAAAGGCTAATATAACTAATACTAGTTTCGATAAGTGAAATCCAGATTGGAATAGAGGTATTAAATTGACTAAGTAAAGTTGTGATTTTAGGAAGGAAAAAAATAGCCAAATACACGTTTAGAATAAAGCTAAATATAAGTAAAGAAGCAGGGCCTACCAATGTTTTTTTTATATAGCTTGCAAAGTCTTTGGAGTCGTTTATGTAACTAATTTTGTAACTTAACCATTGTGATAGATTTAGAGACGTAATAGTGCATTTAAGTTCCCAAAAAGGAGATAGTGACGTATTGAAAATCTGAAACAAGTTAGACCCTGAATTTAACTGGGAATAGATATAATTACATTGAGGCTGAAATGGTTTATGAACAGTATATATTGAATCTAGGGCCGTTTTTTCATCGAAATCTAAATCAATTAATTCTTGAAAGAAAATTAAAAAGTCTAAAGATATGCCAGGTGTTTTCATTGATATATAAATATATTATAAAATAAATATAACGTCAATTAACTTTATAATTATAAATATATAACATGTATATTTTTAATACACTCTGATTCTGGTATAGTTTTTGAGGCGGTGAGTTAACTGAAATTATCAAAATTTTTACAAGCAACACGAAAATCAAAAAATATTACCCTAATGCAACTAGCTGAAGAAACTGGATTAAGTTATGGCAAAGTGTATCGCATTTTAAATGGGACATTAAAAAATCCGGGGCCTGTTTATTTAAAAAAATTATCTGAGTCGTTAAATTTAAATTATTCACAGCTTTTAAATCTTACTGGAGTGATATCCTCGTATGAAGATACCCAAAGCGAGCTTGCTTGTTTACCGTTATTGACTTGGGAGTATTGTTATTTAGCGTATCCATTTAACGAGCCTATTACTGCTGGTTTAGCAGATGAGCATTGTTATTATCATGAACCAATTAAAGATGGATTTGGAGTTATAGTGGACCGATCTCATCAATTAAACCCTTATTTTATACAGGGGGATTTACTTATATGTAATCCTAACGCTAAATTAAAAAAATTGGATCAAGTTATCTATTGTGAAGAAAATTCAAAGGTATTTAAATTTGGAACTATTAGTGATGATGATGGAAAACATGGTATTCAATCGTTGCACCAAGAACACCTAAATTGTAATATTGTAATAGACGATTCTATTCAAAATCCGATTGTTGCTAAAATTATTGCAATTAAATCACTCTAATTCATTGATTTTTTATATAGAATTTCTTACTATTAATGTGATTATTTATTATCTGAAGAAAGGAAGTTTACTATGAAGACACGTATTGCAATAAATGGATTTGGAAGAATTGGACGAAATGTATTTAAAATAGCACTAAAAAATGACAGCTTAGAGGTTGTCGGGATTAATGATCTAACAGATGCAAAAACGTTAGCTCATTTATTAAAATATGATTCAGTTCATGGAAAATTTGATGGAACTATTCAATCAGATGAAAAAGGAATTATTGTAAATGGAAAACATATTCCAATTTATGCAATTAAAAACCCGAAAGAGTTACCATGGAAATCACTTAATGTAGATGTTGCAATTGAATCAACTGGAATTTTTGCATCAGATTACTCAGATCGCGGCGGCTATATGGATCATATTGATGCTGGTGCAAAAAAAGTAATTTTAACAGTGCCTGCAAAATCAAAAATTACAACGGTAGTATTAGGTGTAAATGATGAAGTGATAAGCTCAGATGTAAACGCCTATTCTAACGCGAGTTGTACAACAAATTGCCTGGCGCCTGTAGCAAAAGTATTACATGAAAATTTTAAAATTATTAAAGGGTTTATGTCTACTGTTCATGCATTTACAAATGATCAATGCATTTTAGATTTACCCCATAAAGATTTAAGACGGGCGCGTGCTGCAACGTCTTCTATAATTCCAACAACGACAGGTGCTGCAAAAGCTGTAGGTTTAGTATTGCCTGAACTAGAAGGGAAATTAGATGGAATGGCAATGAGAGTACCCGTTCCAGATGGATCTATTATTGATTTAGTTTGTGAAGTTGAAAACGAAACAACGGTTGAAGAGGTTAATGCGTTAGTAAAAAAAGCAGCTGAGACATCTTTAAAAGGTATTTTAGAATATTCTATAGAGCCGTTAGTATCTGCAGATATTATTGGAAATCAGCATTCATCAATCTTTGATTCATTATCGACAATGGTTAAAGGAAACATGGTTAAAGTTGTATCGTGGTATGATAATGAAATTGGCTATTCAGCACGTGTTGTAGACTTGGCCCAGAAATTAGCTTAATGCATAAATCATCGATTGAAGATTTACACGATATTAAAGATAAAAAAGTTTTAATTCGTGTAGATTTTAACGTTCCAATTCAAGATGGAATTATTACAGATGATTCGAGAATTAAAGCAGCCTTACCAACATTAAATTATATTTTAGAACGTGGTGGAACATGTATAGTAGCTACTCATTTAGGGCGGCCCAAAGGGCAAGTAATAGATGAGTTGCGATTAAACTTAATTGCTAAACACTTAAAAAGTTTAATACATTACCCGATGTTAAAATTAAATGATTGCGTAGGAGATTCTGTTCAAGATCAAATACAAAATCGAACAGATATTAAGGTGTTTTTATTAGAGAATTTACGCTTTTATAATGAAGAAACACAAAACGATACGAAATTTGCAAAACAGTTAGCCTCATTAGCCGATATTTTTGTTCAAGATGCGTTTGGTGTTGTGCATAGAGCACACGCATCAACTGAAGGGGTATCTCAATTTTTACCTTCATTTAGTGGCTTGTTGGTAAATAAAGAGCTTAATTATTTGCAAGGCGCTCTTTCAGATCCAAAACGACCTTTTATTGCCATTGTTGGCGGGGCTAAAGTCTCGACAAAGTTAGGAGTGTTAAAACATTTACTCGATAAAGTAGACGAATTAATAATTGGCGGTGCGATGGCATTTACATTTTTGAAAGCGCTAGGCTTTAACGTTGGAAAATCTTTATGTGAAGATGATAAGTGCGATATTGCTCTAGAATTAATTGAAAAAGCAAATCAATTAAATAAACACATTATATTACCTAAAGACGTTGTTGTTTCAGATGATTTTAAAGGAAACGGTACTATTGAGATTGTTTCAGTTGATGCAATACCCGCTGAGATGATGGGATTAGATATTGGACCGGTGTCGTTAGCAGAAATTAAACAATCATTAGAAAAAGCTCAAACAGTAATTTGGAATGGACCACTTGGTGTGTTTGAAGTAGATGCGTTTTCTAACGGAACCTGTGAAGTTGCAAGAGCATTAGCTGATTCAGCAGCAATTTCTATAGTAGGTGGTGGAGATTCAGTTGCAGCTGTTAATAAAACAGGTGTTTCTGATAAAATGGATCATATATCTACAGGCGGAGGCGCTTGTTTAGAATTTTTAGAGGGTAAAACATTGCCTGGAATTGCGTGTTTGAAGGAGCGAGTATGAATCAAGTAGATCAATTAAAAGAAGCTATTGAAAATATATCTAAGAAAAAGCATGTCATTAGTTCAGAGGCATCTTATGCAAAAGAAATAATAAATTCAAATAAAGATTTAGAAAATGAGCAAGTAAAACTTAATTTAGATAAACAGCATAAATTGCTTGATGAATTTAATGTATCAATAAAGTTATTAATGTCTATTTTTAAACAATCCCGATTCGATGAAGTAATGGGATTTGTAGCAGAGCCTTATAAACTTATTCTTATTAATTCTATTATTGCATTATTTAGAGGTGTTTTCTTTGGATTAGGCTTTATTTTAGTAAGTGCAATAGTTGCTTATTTTTTTAAAGCTGCTTTTTTTTCTTTATAAATTCAACCTATGTTGAAATTACGTGAGTTTATATTTATTTTTCTTTTATTTGGATTAGATCAGCTATCTAAACGATTAGCGACTAACTTTCTTGAGTTTTATAATCCGATTCATTTAATAAAATCTGTGGTTTCATTAGAATTAGTATTTAATTATGGAGCAGCCTATGGCATTCTTCAACATCAGCGACTATTTTTATTAATTGTTGCATGCGTTTTTATAGTAGGAATTTTAATGTTTTCTAATTATTTTATTCAAAGTAAATACTCAAAGATAGCCGTGCTGTTTTTATTAGCAGGAGCGCTAGGAAATATGATAGATCGGCTGTTATTAGGTTATGTTATTGATTTTATTGATATCAAAGTATTTCCGGTATTTAATTTTGCAGATATCTTTATTAATATTTCAATTGGATTATTTCTTTACGAGGCCCTCATATATGATAGAAAAAATAAAAAGCAATCAAGCTGATATTCGTCTAGATCATTTTTTGAAAAACAAATTGGATTTGTCTAGAAACAAAATTCAAGAGTTAATTAAAAATGAGCAAATTCTTGTTAATAATAGTGCCGTAAAACGATCTTGTTTACTGAAAATATCAGACGAAATTCAAATAGATATAAAAGTTTCAGTGTTAAAGAAAAAAAACATCAATACTGTTATTGATTATATTTATGAAGATAATCATATTGTAGTTATAAATAAACAATCAGGGTTATTGGTTCATGCAACTGATAAAGATAATGAAGAAACCTTGGTGGATTGTTTGAAACGAGATAATGTGAGTTTATATTTAAATAATCAGATTAGACCTGGAATTGTGCACAGATTAGATAAAATGACAGAAGGTGTTCTTATTGTTGCGAAAACAAAAAAAAGTTACACACATTTAGTCCAGCAATTTAAAGATAGAACAATAAAAAAAATGTATTACGCTATGGCTAAAGGCAATATTATAAATTCTAATATTACAATTAATCAGCCTATAGATCGTGATTTTAAACAGCGTAATAAATATAAGGTAGCAAAAACAGGAAAGGCTGCACTCACTCATGTTACTGTTTTAGAGCGATTCAATTCCAAAACATTATGTGAAATTGAAATCGAATCAGGAAGAACACATCAAATTCGTGTTCATATGAATTTTATTGGCCATCCACTATTAGGAGATACTTTTTATTCTAAAAGCATGAGAACTCAAGGCCAGTTGCTACAAGCATTTAAGTTAAGTTTCGTGCATCCAATAGAGTTAAAAAACATGACGATTGAATTGCCTATATCTAAACGGATTTTATTATGATTAGTAGATTAAAATGGATTTTCATACTCGCTTTATTAACTGTGAATATCTATGCAAATGATGTTTCTGTTAAGGTGTCATCTCAACACATTGCTTTAGGAGAGCCAATTAAAGTTACAGTAATAACAACAAAACCGATAAAGGCCTATAAATTGGAATTACTAAATAAAAAGTTTAAGTTATTTTTGGAAGAAAAAAAGAAAAAAAGATATAAATATACGGCTATGATTGGGATTAAGCGGACTCAAAAACCGGGTAATTATAAATTGAAAATAGAGATACGATTAAAAAATAAATTTAAATTTTATGAGAGTTATAAAATTAATTTAGATTATAATACCAAAAGAAAAATAGGAAACGTTAACTTATCTAAACGTAAAACTAAATTATCTAATAATAAACGAGCCTACACTAATGAGAATAAGTTGATTTCAAACAAGTTCAAACATCTATCAAAGAAAAAATATTTTGATACTAAATATCAACTACCTGCAAAGGGAAGGCTTTCTTCTGAATTTGGGAAATTACGCTATTACAATAATGGAAAAACATCGTCACACGCAGGTTTGGATATTTCAAATAAAGAAGGAACATTAGTAGCCGCACCTCAAAAAGGTGTTGTGGTTTTTAGTGAAAAATTAGCGGTGCATGGAAATACAATTATGATTGATCATGGACATGGGGTTATTTCAATATATTGTCATTTAAATAAGCGTAGCTTAAACGCAGGTAAGCGTGTGAAAAAAGGTCGAAAAATTGGTGAAATGGGAATGACTGGCGTTTCATCGGGCGTGCATTTGCATTGGGGAATGAGTGTCCAAAATATCCGAGTAGATCCATTGTTTTTTTTGAAAAATAAGTATTAATAATTGATGATAGAGCTAATTATTTTTTTTTGTTTAAAAATATTTTATCAAGGGTATAAAATAAATATAACCGTAAATATATAAAGGAGTTTTTTATACAGTGCTTGAAAACAAGTCTATTTCTAAAGTATCTCAATTAGAAAAGTTTGCCGATGCAATGACTCATGGAGTTGGGTTAGCACTTAGTATAATGGCCTTTGTAATTTTAATAGTCAAAGCCGCTTTTTCACAAGATACCTGGATATTTATAAGTTTTAGTTTATATGGAATTACATTAATTTCAGCATATTTATCGTCTACAATTTATCATTTATATATGTTTTATCATAAAAATCCGAATAAAAATTTTAAACGATTTTTGTTATTGTATGATCATTGCTCTATATTTTTTCTGATCGCAGGAAGTTATACTCCGATATTGTTGATTTTTTTACGAGAGTCTTTAGGATTTGTATTTTTTACAGTTATTTGGATATTAGCGTTGATGGGAGTGTTGTATAAAATTTATTTTCTAGGTAAGTTTCGAAAGTTTTCGGTTTTTATGTATGTTTCGATGGGGTGGTGTATTATATTATCATCTAAACAATTACTTTTATCTGTACCACATGATTTATTGATAGTGTTAATAATTGGAGGTGTTTTTTATACAAGTGGTATAATTTTTTTCCAAAAAAAATCAGTTCCTTTTAATCATGCAATTTGGCATATTTTTGTTTTATTAGGAAGTATCATTCACTTTTTTGGAATGGTAACGTTAATATAATTAATTTGGTTAACTACGTTGGTTAAAAAGTTGAATTAGACTTGTATTATTATTAGCTGAAGTGCGTATTAAATAGGTGTAAAATCGAATACAGTAAATTGTTAAAAAAATACAATTAAATCCAAGAAATAAATAATTTGTTTCAAATAGAATTAATCCTGAAAATGAAACTATAATCATAATCAAGTATCCAAAATGTAATGAATTAAATAGTAGTGAAAAAATTAAAAATAAAACAGGGACTAGCCAAAGAAATGTAGAGCTAAAAAATATATAAACCCCAAATATAAAGAAAAAAGAGCTTTGTGGCGGATTGAAACTGTTAAGAAACGACCAAAAATAGCCAATTAAAATAAGTGAAAAACTAGTTAAAATAAAAATATCTGGCTGAAAATATAATAGTTTTTCTGAAATATAAAATAATCCGAATCCTAACAAAAAATTAAGCGATTGGATAAATAAAAATTTAAAAATATTCGAGGGAAAATGAATGGTATTAGAGTTTCCTGAAGGCTTAATGTCAGAAGGATTAAGTAACAAATTTATTATACTATTTAGTGGTAATGAGGCACATAAAAATAACAATAGTATAATAAATAATGATTGCATAACTTAATTATCTAATTTAAATTCCTTATGTAAAATTTCTAATGCTTTTTGTGAATCTTGTCGTTCAATTGCAACAGAAATTTTTATTTCTGAAGTTGTAATTCTTAAAATGTTAATATTTTCGTTACCTAGTGCTGTAAACATTTTTGCAGCAATTCCTGGTTTTGAAATCATACCAATTCCAACACAAGAGATTTTTGAAATAGAATTATCGGTTGTTAGTGTTGCCCCTAATTTAGTTGCAATTTTAGTTGTAATTTCTAGTGCTTTTTCTAAATCGTCTTCTAAAACAGAAAATGAAATGTTGTTGCTATTACTTTTAATAACATTTTGTATAATCATATCCACATTAATACTATGACTTGCGAGCTCTGTAAAAATATGACCTGCTGTTCCTGGATTATCTGGAACATGGAAAAGAGAAATAATAGCCTCTTTATCGTTAAGAGCTACGCCTGTAACTGGTTTTTGTACTTCCAATGATTTTGCCTCCCTAACACGTGTTCCTTCATTTCTATTAAATGACGATCTAACGTGAAGATGAATTTTGTTTTCTTTTGCACACTCTACTGCTCGAGGGTGTAATACTCTGGCCCCTAACGATGCCATTTCAAGCATTTCTTCATAAGATATCTCATGAATTTTTTTTGCGTCTTTTATTCTTTTTGGATCAGTTGTGTAAACACCATCGACATCTGTGTAAATTTCGCATTCATCGCTACCCAATGCAGCAGCTAGTGCTACAGCTGATGTGTCTGATCCACCACGTCCAATTGTAGTAATATCTTGATTTGGGTTAATACCCTGAAATCCAGTAATCACAACAATTTTTCCCGAATCGAGTTCTTGTTTTATGCGTTTGGTATTTATATCTAAAATTTTTGCTTTTGCATGAAGTTTTTCTGTGAAAATTCCAGCCTGAGCTCCAGTTAACGAAATGGCATCTAAGCCAAGTTCATTTAACGACATCGCAAGTAATGATGCAGAAATATTTTCTCCAGTCGAAACAAGTGCATCGTATTCTCTAGGATTAGGTGCGGTTGTAATTTCCTTTGCTAATGCAACAAGTTTGTTTGTAGTATCACCCATAGCAGAAACAACGATAACTAAAGACATTGAATCGTTTATTAATGATTTAGCACGCTGGGCTATTAATTTAATTCGTTCTGCAGACCCAACTGAAGTGCCGCCAAACTTTTGCACAACAATATTTTTATTCACTTTTTTTCAACTCCACACTTTAATTAAGCTCATTTTAAATAACTTATGCTATTACTGCAATAAAAGACTTTTAAATTTGTGTGTTTAATACGCTTTAAAAGAGAGTTATACTAAAAAATTTTCAAATAAAAATGTCTAATATAAAAATCTATTGACATAAATATTAGATTACATTCATCATACATCTAACATGAGTACAGATTTTATAAACGATTTTCTTGTATTATTTTCTTCATTTAAATATTTTGATTATGTCATCACCGCTATTTTAATTTTTGTTGGATTTTTGTTAGCAAAACTTGCAGCTAGGCAAGTAAATAAATTATTTTTAACTATTTTTGAAAAACTAAAAGGTAAAAATACCTCATTGCCACCAGCTTCATTTGCGTTTTCGATTCAATTAATTGTATTAGGAATAACCTTATTATTTATTTTAAAGGTTGTGTCTCCTCAAGCTTATTTACAGGAAGTAGCGACATATATTTTAAAAGCAATTATTTTAATTGGAATTATTAATTTTGGTTTGAAGTTTTCTCTGATGATATCGTTTTTCTTGGAAAAAAAAGCACAAAAAACAAAGGGAAAATTCGATGATTTACTAGCCCAGGTTATTGGAAAAGCCCTAAAAATTATTGTATATACTGTGGGGTTTATAGTAGGTGCTGATTTATTTGGATTACCCCTAAATAGCATTATAACCGGTTTAGGAATAGGGGGAATTGCAGTTGCGATGGCTGCAAAAGATACGATTGCTAATATTTTTGGTTTTATAACTATTGTTACAGATAGACCGTTTAGCATAGGAGATTGGGTAAGAATTCAAAGTAATGAAGGAACCGTAGAAAAATTAGGATTTCGTAGTACTCAAATTAGAACGTTTTATAATTCTGTAATTTCAATACCAAATTCAACATTTTTAAATTCTTCTGTCGATAATATGGGCTTAAGAAAGTATAGACGTTTTTCAACAAATTTATCTTTAACTTATTCATCAGAAGCAGATGATATAGAGAGTTTTTGTGAAGGCGTTCGAGAGTTAATTAGACAGCACCCTCAAACAAGAAAAGATTATTTTTTTGTTCATTTAAATAATTTATCTGATTCTAGTTTAGATATTATGTTGTATTGTTTTTTTGAAGTAGAAAGCTGGAATGAAGAGCTTGCTGCAAGACATCGGTTACTTGTAGATATTTTAAGATTGGCAAAACAGTTATCTGTAAACTTTGCATTTCCTACTCAAACATTATTTATGAGTAAAGAAAAAGAGGCTGGTAACGAGCTTGCATCAAAGCAAGTAATTCAGGAGAAAGAAAATTCAGCGAAATTAATGGCTGAAAATATTTCGACTCAATATTATTAGATCGTGTTGAATTAAGTAAAATAGTCTATAATTTTTTAAGATGAATAAAAAACAGTTATTAGGTGTAATTGGAACAAACGGATCTGGAAAAAGTACATTTTGTGATTATTTAAAAGCGAAAGGGTTTTTTATAGTATCTTTATCTGATGTTATTCGGGACTATGTTAAAACTCAAAATCTAGAGCCAAATCGACATACGTTAACAGAGCAAGCAAATATATTAAAACAACAACATGGACTAGACTATTGTGCTCAAAAAACCTATAAAAATGTGATGCAATCAGAGCATGATTGTGCTGTATTTGATAGTGTCCGGCATCCTTTAGAGATAGCATTTTTGAAAGAAAAAAATGTTACGTTAATTGGTGTAGAAACCTCATTAGAACGTCGGTATGAACGTATAAAACTTAGGCAACATAAAACAGATTTTGTAACTTATGAAACATTTAAAGCGCAAGATAAAAAAGAAGCAACGGGACAAAGTTTTGGCCAGTCTATAAATGAATGTTTAGGTTTATGTGAGTTTAAACTTATGAACGATAAATCGCTTGAGGAGTTTTATCGTGATATCGATCAGTTATTAGAAAAAATTATGGTTAATAGCTAATGAATACATCCGTTAGTTTACGAGGAAAAAAACAACTTATAGGAACTATTAAGTCATCGGGTGCAAAAAATGCAATTTTACCAATTTTATCTGCTGTAATTATGTTAGATGGAGAAACGACACTATTTAACATTCCACCAATAGGCGATGTTAACTTGATGATTCGAATGTTAAATGCACTTAATATTCGAGCAGAATATGGGTTTAACAATAATATTCAAATATTAAATAATAAAAAAATTAAGCATATCGCTCCTTATGATTTAGTAACATCAATGCGTGCTTCTTTTTTTGTTGCAGGCCCATTACTTGCAAAAACAGGCTATGCAAAAGTTCCTCTTCCAGGAGGCTGTTCAATAGGACAACGCCCAGTTGATATTCATATAAAAGGCTTAGAAAAACTAGGCGCTCAAGTTCGTATTGAGCATGGGTTTGTTGAGTTTAAAGCAGCAAAGTTAAAAGGTGCTAAAGTAGAATTATCGTTTCCTTCGGTTGGGGCTACTGAAAATATTTTAAATGCAGCGGCTTTAGCAGAAGGGGAGACTATCATTACCAATGCTGCAAGAGAACCAGAAATAGAAGATTTAGCAAATTTTTTACGACAGGCAGGTGCACAAATTGAAGGCGATGGAACATCGAGAATTACCGTAAACGGTGTCCAGTCTCTTACTGGAATTGATAAATACCATGTAATGCCTGATCGAATTGAGGTAGGAACATTATTACTAGCAGGTGCTATTACAAAAGGCGATGTAACTGTGACGAATGCTAAACAGGCTCATTTAGAGTGTTTTTTAGAGAAATTAGATAAAGCAGGTCTAAATATTACGTGTGATGAAAATACAATTAGGTGTCAATATAATGGCGAAATTAAAGCGATTGATTTTGAAACAGAACCTCATCCTGGATTTCCTACAGATTTACAAGCACAGTTAATGGCGTTATTGTGTGTAGCAGACGGAAAAAGTGTAATAAAAGAAAAGATTTTTGAAAACAGGTTTATGCATGTTAATGAGTTAAAAAGAATGGGCGCTTCCATTTCTACAGATGGACGAATTGCTGTTGTTAATGGGGCTAAATTATCTGGGGCAGAAGTAAAAATTACAGATTTGCGTGCAGGAGCTGCGCTAATATTAGCTGGTTTAGTTGCAGATGGAACTACTATAGTATATGGATTAAAACATTTAAATCGGGGGTATTATAATTTATTAGGAAAATTACAAGAAATAGGAGCAGATATAAGCTTATGAAACAACATTTACACTTTATAAAATATCATGGGCTAGGTAATGACTTTATTTTAGTTGATGGAATAAATCATCGAGTTGATACTGAGTTACTTCAGAAAGAATCAGCGTGGATTTGTAATCGTAATTTTGGTATTGGTGCAGACGGAATTATTGTGGCTACAGAATCTAAAACTTGCGATATCAAAATGCATATTATTAATAGTGACGGATCAATTGCTGCTATGTGCGGAAATGGGTTACGATGTTTTGCGCAGTTTTGTTTTGAACAAGGGTTAATTGAGCAAGAAGTATTTTCGGTGGAAACAGATGCGGGAAAAATGGTACCTGCATTAATAATTAAAAACTCAGAGGTTATAGCCGTCGAAGTTGATATGGGTATTAACCAATATGATTCTAAAATTATGACAGAGAAAAAAGATGTTAATTATAAAACAATAACATTCGAAGGTGAAGAAATTGAATTAGCTATTGTCTCTATGGGAAATCCGCATGCAGTTATATTTAGAGAGACCTTAGATGTAAATTTATTAGATAAATTAGGACCGTTTTTACAAACTCATAAGTTTTTTCCAGGCGGTGTAAATGTAGAGATGGTAATATCTGTGTCGTCATCTATGCTTGAACTCATAGTTTATGAACGAGGCGCAGGTAAAACCTTAGCGTGTGCAACTGGTGCTTGTGCTGCAGTTGTAGCGGGCGTAGATAAAGGGTATTGTGACCGGAAAACAACAGTGTGTTTACCTGGTGGGAAACTATTAATAAATTGGCAAGAGTCAGATAATCATATTATTCAAATTGGGCCTACAAAACATGTGTTTAAAGGCGAACTAGTTTTATAACGTTTAAATAAAATGCAGTATTTTTTAATAGGCTATTATGGGTATTTAAATACTGGAGATGATATTTGTTTACAAAAAACTAAAGAATTAATTAAACAACAAGATGCAACTGCAACGTTTTTAATTTTAGGCTCTAAAACTAACTATATTAATAGGGTACATATTTTTAAAGTAATAGCAGCTATTATGAAATCACAAAAAGTTGTACTTGGTGGGGGAAGTTTGTGTCAGAATGTAAGCTCTTCAATGAGTTTATATTATTATTTAAGTCTAATTTTAATTGCTCGAATATGTAATAAACCCATTTGTGCATTAGCTCAAGGAATAGGTCCTATTCAAGGAAGGTTCCATAATTGGATTTCAAAATGGGTGTTTACTTATATTAAGACTATTTCATTACGAGATTCAATATATGCATCATTTTTTAAAACAAAATTACCTATTTTATCCTCAGATTTAGCATTTCATAATGCGAATCAACATGAGTACTCAGGGAATAGTAAGAGTATTGGTTTGAATTTATGTAATTTAAAATACTTAAATGTAACACAAAAAATAAGTTCATATTTAACATCTAAAGAGTTTGATGTGCAAAAACTATCATTTTGCAAAACAGTTGATTCCGTTATTTTAAATAAACTTGATACAAATTCTAAAAGTATTCATATAATTGAAAGTGAAAATTATTACGAAAAATCGAAAGTTTCTTATAAGATAATTATTACAATGCGTTACCATAGTTGTGTTTGGGCAGCTCTTCAAGGTATTCCATTTTTAGCCTTAGCCTACGATGAAAAAGTAGCGTTAATTGCCAAACAGCTCAAGCAACCCTGTATTGAGTTATATAACAATGAATTTAGTATAGATAAGTTTTCTTCACTATTTACTGATTTAACTGACAATCCATTAATATATCAAAAACACTTATCTGAATCTTGCAAACAGCTCATAGATATATCAAAATTAAATAAAAAGGTGTTAAGTTTGTGAAAATAGTTGAGTTTTTTGGATATAGGTTTTCAAATAAGCCCCTATCAGATGTAATAGAGGGTCTTAATTCGTTAGATAACGCTACAAGATTTAATCATGTAGTCACGATGAATCCTATTATTTTTATGCGCAGTGAATTTAACGTTGCATTAAAATCAATAGTTCAACAAGCAAATTTAATTGTTGTCGATGGAATTGGACTTAAATGGGCAATTAAATTACTTAAAAAAATATCGGTGAATGTCGTTACTGGGATTGATTTATGTTATTACCTATTAGCTCAAAAAAATTTTTCATGCTATTTGTTAGGGGGAACACCACAGGTACTTACAGGTGCGGTTACAATTATTAAAAAAGAGTTTCCAACAACTACTGTTTTAGGCCACCATCATGGATTTTTCTCAAAAGAAGAGTTGCCCGCTATTATTAATGACATTAAATCTGTAAATGCTCCTTATATTTTTGTGGCAACAGGATTTCCTTACCAAGAACACATCATTCAAGCATTACGAGAAAATGGATGTAGTGGAACCGCTATCGGAATTGGGGGGGTATTTGATGTGTTATCTGGATTAAAAAAACCGGCACCAACATGGATAAAAAAATATCATTTAGAGTGGGGTTATCGTAGCTTTCAAGATATTCGCAGATTACCAAGATTACGTTATTTAATATATTTTGTGTTTTTTGTAATGACACACTTTTTTAAAGGAAAATTTAAGAGGAGCTAAGATATTGTTGGGTTAAGTGTTTGCCAAGTTGAACACCTTCTTGATCAAACGAGTTTATGTTCCAAATAAATCCTTCAAAAATAGTACGATTTTCATAAAAACTTAATAATTCACCAATTGCACAAGGGGATAATTTATCTAAACAAAGCGTAATAGAAGGTCTGTTCCCAGAAAAGTGTTTATTTAAATCATCTTGGTTTGAGTTGCCATCTTTTAATGCAGTTATTTGACCTTTTAAGTTTGTATTTAATTTTAGATGAGCTTTTGAAAACGGTTCATTT
>CAXBWG010000005.1:0-20163 GCA_963979105.1 uncultured bacterium
CTAAGTTTACTGGTTGGGGTATTTATATAAGGTAATAATTTAAATTTATTTGCTAATTCATTAAAATTTGTATCAAAACTAAGTTGGGAATATTTTTTATTAGATAACTTGCAATGTAGAAGGCAATTTTCTTTAGTACTTAAATAATCTAGCAAAGATAAGTTTTGATCAATATGTACTATTTTTTTTAAACGTGTATCTAAATATAGTTTCCCTGATTGATAGTTTAATTGGTTTAATAACAATTTAAAGAATGTCGTTTTTCCTATGCCATTACTACCATGAATTAATATTTTATTTGAGGTAAATTTTAATTCTGGCAAGAAAAGATTAAACAATTTATCTTTCGATTTGTAATGAAGATTTGTAATGTTAAGCCAGTTCATGAAAATATTATTCTATTTATTTTTAAAAAAATCTATAGTTTGTCTATTATTTTGTCTACAAGTGTTTTTGTATTAGTGATAGTTATTTTTGGTGATTTTTTTTTTGTTTCAAGCCATTTTTTAATTGGTTTAAATTTTAGTTTTGTTAAAACAGTAACACCAAGTTTTTTTAGAGCCTCTGCATTACATTTTTGTTCATATTGATGACGAATAGGAATGCAAATTATTGGTTTTTGCAAATAAAGTGCTTCTGAATTAGATTCAAATCCTGCTTGTGATATATACCCAGATGAATTAATTAAACTTAGTTTAAAGTCCTCACATAGAGGTGATAATTTTAAATTGTTTAATGTTTTCTTTTTTGTGGATTCTGAATGAAAAATTTCAAAATTGTAATTAGGAAATAGTTGAAAAAAAATTATTTGTTTTCTTAGTGATATAGCAGATAGATAAATTGTTATATGAGGTAAGCATTTAGTTTTAGCCTTAATGATTTCGTCTTTTATAAGAGGGGGCATTATATTTTTATCATATTTTTTAAAATGAATTCCTATATGATCTTTAGTTCTTGCAAAATTTTTCATAAAAAATTCTTCGGGTAGATAAAAAGGCCAAAATTTGGGACGTGGTGTTTTAAGTGAGTAAAACGCTGCTTGATGAGAGACATTTATACATCGCTTTTTTCTTAATATGCTTGCCCATGCACTTATTGGCTCGAAATCAGAGATAATTAAATCGTATTTATTTAGATTTAGAGAGTATACATCTTTAATAAATTGAATTATTTTTATGTTTTTTAGAGTTCGAGGCCAGTTAATTCCACCTTTTTTGTATACAAATGTAAATCCTTGAAAGGTGTATTTAATAAATTCTTTAAAAACTAAATCTGTTCGTGTGCCTGAAATTAATATGTCTATATTTGCTTTTTTTTTAAGTTGAGGTATAAGCACTTTTGCTCTAGAAATGTGACCTAATCCGGTTCCGTTAATCGCATAAAGAAGATTTGGTTTTGACATGATTTTGTTTTTTATTATACAGTATAATTTTAATTAATTAATTTTATTTTATTACTGTAATTTAAGGTTTAATTATGTTATTTTTACTTTATTATGCAAAACACTAATATTACATTAGATTATTTACAGAATTTACATGATTTACCTTTTTTAGATTTAGTTTTTCAGGCAGCTACTGTTCACAGAGAAAATCATGATTCGAAAAAGGTGCAATTTTGTACCTTATTATCTATTAAAACAGGAGGGTGTCCTGAAGATTGTTCTTATTGTCCACAAGCAGCAAGGTATCAGACTGGATTAGAAAAACATAAGCTTTTAGATGTAGAAGATGTTTTAGCTCAAGCAAAAAATGCTAAAGAAGAAGGGTCTTCTCGTTTTTGTATGGGAGCCGCTTTTAGAGAGGTTAAGGATGATCAGGATTTTGAAAATATTTTGTTAATGGTAAATGGCGTTAAGCGTTTAGGCTTAGAGGCCTGTTGTACATTGGGGATGTTAACAGACGTTCAAGCCATGCGATTAAAAAGTGCAGGTTTAACTGCCTATAATCATAACCTTGATACATCTAATGAGTTTTATAGTGAGGTAATTAGTACTAGAAATTATGAGGATAGATTAAAAACTATCGATAATGTTTCTAAAGCAGGAATTTCTGTTTGTTCTGGCGGTATTATTGGTATGGGAGAAAAGGTTTCTGATAGGTTAAAGTTGTTATTAAATCTTGCATCTTTAAATCCCCAACCAGAAAGTGTTCCAATTAATACGCTTGTTCCAGTTCCAGGAACTCCTTTAGAAAATCAAAAACAGGTGTCTGTTTTTGATTGGGTAAGAATTATTGCTATAGCACGTATTATATTACCAAAATCTATGATTAGATTAAGTGCAGGAAGACTTACTATATCTAAAGAAGCTCAGTCTCTGGCGTTTATGGCTGGTGCTAATTCTATATTTTCTGGAGAAAAGTTACTAACGACTGGTAATCCGTGCTGGGAATTTGATGCTGAGCTGATGGATACATTGGGATTAAATAAACAAATAGAAGACGTTGTTGTTTCTTAGTTTTTTATGAAAGATTATTTTTTGTAATGTTTGTTTTAATTTATATATAATATTTTAATTTTTTTGTTTTTAGCTAATATTGTAGTATTATAATAAATGATCTTAGTTTTTTTTGGGGTAAATCATGAAGCTCTTTTTATTGTTTTTTTGTTTTGTTTTGTGTGGAGTTTCTTTTTCACAAAGTTGGGATGCTAATTTTTACGATAAAAATGTTCTTTATGATAATGCTGATTTGTTACAGTTAACTGAGTATGAAAAATTAAAATTAAAATCTCAAGAGCTTGAACGTAATCGAAGTTTTTATAATGATAATTCGGATCCTTATTATTTAGATATTCCAATTATTGATTATAATAAGTCAGCTAATTCTAAATTGGGACCCTCTGATGATTCGGTTAATTATTTGTTTTCTAATGTAGTAAGTCAAGTTAGTGGTAATATAGTTACATCTAATATTGTTACTCAAAATAAATTTCTTTTTATTGATTTTTAATTTTCTTATTTTTAATAACAAAAATGGTTTATTAAATTTAAATAGGTGTGGGTTTTTAAATAACTTTTTACTTACGTTTAATTAATTTGTATACTAAAACGCATGATTTCTTCGGTTTCTAATTTAATAACTGCTAAGTCTATTTGGATTTCTGATGTTCATTTAGGTTCTTGCGGAACTCAAGAGACTCTTTTGTTTGATTTTTTAGATAATATTTCCTGTGAAAATTTATTTCTTAATGGAGATATAATTGATAAATGGTTATTAAAAAATAATGGTGAGTTTAATAATGGGCTTGAAATTTTTAAATTACGTTTAAGAACAATACAAAATAGTGGAACATCTATAGTTTTTTTTCCAGGAAACCATGATGATCTTGATGTGCTTTATAGCTTTTTTTCAGAATTTAAATGTTTAGATGAATTGTGTTATGTTACTAAAAAAGGTAAAAGATATTTGATTTTTCATGGAGATAAATTGGATTATTCTGTTCATTATAGAAATAAAACTTTATCTTGGCTTGGAACTTATATTTATGAGTTTATTTTGAAAATTAACAAGAAAAAATGTAAGTCTAGAAATTTTAGTAAGCGATTAAAACTTTTTATAAAAAATATTTTTTATTTTGTTTTTCGTTATAAAAAATATCTGTTTAATTATTTGGTTGCTAATAATTATGATGGTGTTATTTGTGGCCATTCTCATCAACCAAAAATCTCAAAACTTAATTCAAAAGATTATTTTAATTCAGGTGATTGGGTAGATAATTGCACTTTTTTACTTGAAACACTAGAGGGTGAATTTCAGCTTTTAAGATGGGAACTGTCTAGTTTATAGCATTTACCATGGTTCTTCTTAGATTTATTAATTTATAGATACTGTTTACTGTAGCTTGGTGTGCATTTTTATAATACCAACTATCGTGAGCTTCAAATGAATTTGATTGACGTATGAACCCTTGTAAAATGTTGTAGTTTCGATTGTCATCTATTGTTGGTATATTTCCAGTTAAAATAAAAAATGATCCATTAATATTATGTAGGTGCATATTCATATCTTCAAACGTTTTAAATTCGGTGATTTTGAAGGTGTCTATATATTCTTCGTCGACATAAAATCCGCCATGTCGAGTTATTGTGTAGTGTCCTTTTTTTGAAGTAACTAGGAATCCGTTTTTCCCAATTACAGGGTAATTTCCAGATAATGTTACTAATCTTCCGGAACCGTCTATTCGAAATCTTCCGTCTCTTGTAAATGCAATTAACCCTTTTTCCAATTGAACAGTAAAAAAATCTTTGTTGTTACTCATGATACAAAAATGAAGATCGTTGCCTGTTTCATATTGAGGACCTTCCATCCATTTATAGGTATAGGTGCCAACAATAACATGTTTTCCATCATGTTGGTTGTAGAGTCTCTCGTTTGTTATAGATTTTCTAATAAATCCTGGTGTTGAAACATTAAATTTGTAATCTACTGTTTTTAGCATATGTTCTTGATATACGCCTACGGCACCTGCCACCTCTCTTGTTCCATCATCTGGTAAATCTTGTAGATATGGTTGTGGATATACTGGTGTATTTATTGTAATTATTAATATAAAAATAAAAAAGTATATATTATTTTTTTTTATATCTAGGGTTTTTGTAATTATCTGGATCTTTATCCATTTTGATAAATTCAACAATTGTTACTCCAAATGCTATAAATAGAATTAACAATATTATACTACCTATAATGAAAATTTCAGATGGGTTAATTTTCTTTCTCCTTATTATCAAAATTCCGGTATAAAACAAAATGTACTATTCTAAGTAATTTAAAATAAATGCATATGCCAATTATGGAAGTAACCCATAATCCAACATAAAGACCTTCTTCTCTATTTCCACTAAACCAAAGATATATTGAAAATAAAAACGAAATAAATGTTAATATTAAAACCATAATGTCAAACACTCTAAACATATTTTCACCTCTAATTTATTTTTCCACACATTCTTTAATCTTAAACATTTATGTATATATTTTTGTTGTTTTGTTAGGGCGTTTATTTATCTTTTTAATTTTTAATGTAATAATTTAGTAAATACTAGGAGACGTTTATATGTATAAAATGAAGTTTTCTTTTTTAAAAAACTGGTTGCTTAGCTTAATGGGGTTAATTGTTCTGATTATAATTATCGGAGGGCTTACTAGACTTACTGGTTCTGGTTTATCTATGGTTGATTGGAATCTTTTTATGGGTAGCGTTCCCCCTTTTGGAGAAACTGCATGGAATTATGTTTTTAATCAATACAAAAATTATCCAGAATATATTTATGTAAATTCGTCGATAACTTTATCTGAATTTAAAATTATTTTTATGTGGGAATATATTCATAGAATGTTAGGGCGTTTGATTGGGGTGGTTATTTTGTTTGGTTTTGTTTTTATATTAATTAATAAGCATCGATATTATAGATTTATATTAAATGCTGCAATTATGAGTGTTTTAGTTGTTTCTCAAGGCCTTTTAGGATGGTATATGGTAAAGAGCGGATTAATAGATATTCCTCGTGTAAGTCATTTTAGATTGGCGAGTCATTTGGCATTAGCCTTAATTTTACTTGAGTATGTTGTATGGACTTATCTTGGCATAAATAAAAAAAAGGCTTATTTTTCAAAGTTGGCAATAGTGTGTAGTACGTGGACTATGTGTTTATGTATTCAAATTGTGTTTGGAGCCTTTACATCTGGCTTAAAAGCGGGGTGGGGCTATAATACGTATCCTTTAATGGATGGTGAGTTTATGCCAGAGGCAGCTTTTATGTTTGGGTCTTTTATTGAAAATGTTTTTTATAATCCGATTATGATTCAATTTATTCATCGGCATTTCCCTCTTTTTCTAGTCGTGTTTTTTTTAATTTTATTTATAGCAATAGTTAAGTCTAAGCCGTCTAAAGATATTTTTGTTTTGACCTGGATAGTTTTTGGCGTTTTATTCGCTCAGATAGTATTGGGTATTTTTACATTATTGATGGTAGTTCCTATACATTTAGCAAGCCTACACCAGGTAATAGGGGTGGTGTTGCTAACCTTTTCTGTTGGTTTAACCCATCTTCTTATTTATAGACCACTTGAAACTATGAAAAATTAATATTTCAAGTTACACTAATTTTTTATGAAATTGAATAGAAATGATAGTTGTTGGTGTGGTAGTGATAAAAAATATAAAAAATGTCATTATGAATATGATCAACTTTTACAAAGTTTTAAACTAAAGGGATATCCAATACCTTCTAAAAAATTAATTAAATCTCAAAGGGATTATGAAGGGATAAAAAAAAGTTGCAAATTAACGACATTTATTTTAGATGAATTAACGTCATTGGTTAAGCCGGGGATTACTACAAATGAGTTAGATAAGTGGGTTTATGATACAACGTTAAAGCATAATGCGATACCTGCACCTTTAAATTATATGGGATTTCCTAAAAGTATTTGTACGTCAATTAATGAAGTTGTGTGTCATGGAATTCCAGAAGATAGGCTATTGGTTGAAGGTGACATTATAAATATTGATGTTACGTGTATTATAGATGGTTATTTTGGGGATTCTTGTAGAATGTATGAAGTAGGAAATGTTAGTTCCGAATCTAAAAAATTAATTGATGTTACAAAACAGTGTCTAGATAGCTCTATCGCGCTTTTAAGACCATTTGATCCTTTAAATGTAGTAGGAGAGGAGATTTCTAGAATAGCTCATCAGAACGGATATTCAGTAATAGAAAAATTTGGGGGACATGGAACAGGAAATAAATTTCATGAAGAGCCTTTTATTTATCATTACGATACAACGTTTAAGCAGATGATATGTGTTCCGGGCATGGTGTTTACAATTGAACCTATGATTAATATGGGCGGCGCTGATTGTAAGATATTAAAAGATAAATGGACGGCTGTTACAAAAGACGGTTCTCTTTCTGCTCAATGGGAACATACTGTTTATGTAGGTCAAGATAAATTAGAAATTCTTACTTAATTGAACTTTATTTTTGTTTTTTCTAAAACTTCTTTATAATAAATTAAATCTCTTTTTCTAATTCTATAGGGCTCATGAATCATAATATGTTTTAGTTTTGCTCTATCTTTACTATTGTTTAAATCAATATTAATTTCGCGAACATTATCTAGTTCATATATTTTTACTCGAAAGTATTTTTCTTTTTTTTTATTCATGAGAACTCCTACTAATAATATAGTGCCCAAATGATCTAGTAATTAAACATTGTTATTTTTTAAACTAATTTTTACTTTTACTTTTAATGAATTTAGGCAAAGATGTTTCAAGGTCTAAAAAAATGAAGGAGTCATTTAGTTTTGTTATTGTTTTATTTTTAAAATTATTTAAATAAAAATCGTTTTTTCCATTTTCATCTAAAAATATAGCTAAACTTTTTCCATCGTTATATGAATTGCTAGCATTTGGCTTTGAATTTTTATTTATATATCTATCATTTCCCTTTTTGTCATTAAAAAATGCAAAACTATTGTGGTCAGCTTCTGCTAATGTAAAGGGTTTGTTTTCACATGAATACAAATCATCTCCGAGAGCGTCTACAAAATATGCATTGCTAAAATCCCATGCAATTGCAATAGAAGATCCGAAGTTGGAACTATACGTGTCGTTTCCTGCTGAATCTGAGAAAAGTCCAATTGCAGAGTGTGCAGCTGTTGCAATTGAATAACGCGCTCCTTTATAAGTATCATGACCTGTGTTGTCAAAAAACATTCCAAGACCATAAAAATAACCTGTTCCAAGAGAAAAGTTTCCAGATTCGTAGTTATCATTTCCCTTGTTATCAAATAACAGACCAATTCCACCGGATGAAAAATTTCTAATTCCAAAGCCAAGCCCTTGTCCTGCTCCTTTAAATATTCCCAATGAATTATATGTGTTTTTTAATTTGTTAGATAAAAAATACGTATCGTTTCCTTTAAGGTCTATTAAAAACCCGGTTCCTTTTGTCATTCCTACAGCTTGAGAAAAATACCCAGACCAATAGGTATCGTTTCCAGAACCATCAAATAATAAGCCCATTCCAAAAAAACCGATTCCTTGTGAATAATCTTGACTTATATAAGAATCATCTCCTTCTAAATCAATTAATTGAGCTATTCCCATTATCGCACATGCTTGAGATAAAGATTTAGATCTATAAGAGTCATTCCCCTTTGCATCAAGAATTAATGAGTAGCCTAAGAGACTTGCAGCTTGAGAAAAGATTTCTGTAGATGTGTATAAATCATTACCGTTTAAGTCTATAAGCATATTTATGTTAGTGTTTTTAGCGTGTGCAGTTGTTTTATAAAGGTCATCCCCGCCAATATCAATAATAAAGGCAATATTCTTAGAATAAATGTTGTTTTCTTTTGATCCTATAATTAGTGTTCCTTCTGGTAATGTTTTTTTGAATAATATTTTTCCTGAAATACCTTCTTCAGTTATTAGTTTAAATTTAGACTTCTTTATAGATTCCTCTAAAAAATCGATCCAATCTGAATTTGAAAGACATATTAAATGCTGGTTTCCAGCTGCTAATAATTCATAATTTATTTTTTTTCCTATAGAAAGAATTTTATTGATTTTTGTCTGGGAAATTATGTTTTCGTCTGAAATGATAAAACTTTTATTTAATGCTTTTGTTAGTAATTGGATATTGTTTTTTATAAATTCTTTTTCCTTTTTTGTAAGGTCCTTCAAGGCTTTATTTAAATAGTCTTGGGCTAATGCAATGTTTTTTTCTATATAGGTTAGGTGGGCATCAAACTCTATTGTCTGAGGAAAATCTAGTTTTGTTGATCGGGCATCTTGTTTAGTTAAATCTAAAAACTTAGATGCAAGGCGTGTTGATTTTTCTGGCGTTAGGTTAATTAGTTCTTGTTTGATAACTTTTGTGTAAGAAGGTAGGTTAAAATAATTTACATGTAAATAACGAATAGTGCTTAATCGTAGAGTGTCGTCCCAAAACTCGTTTGATAATTGATTGTTTTTTAAAGTTGATAATGTTTTTTCGAAATTATAATTTTTTGCTATTTTTTTGAAAAATTCTTTATAGTAGGGAGCAGTATGATTGATTTTTGATTCTAGACTCAAAGTTATATTAGGTGTTGTAGTGCGCGTTTTGGGTTGTTTTTCTAGTATGATTGTTATTAATTCTTGGTTTAAGCTTTTTTGAAAATTAAAGGATTCTTTTTTTCCATAATCTAATTTGTTTATTATGTTTATTATTTGGTCTGAATTAAAATCAACATCTATATATTGATTTTTTATTTTTCGTGATACAGATAGGTTTTCCCTTAATACGTGTAGCATTAGCTCATCACCAATTGATTTTTCTTTTGTAATGTAGTTTTTAAAAAATTGTTGTGAGTTTTTTGATGGGAATTTTTGAGTATCTATTAATATGATAATGTCATTTTTTTTTAATTTGGATTTTGAAGCAGCAGACTCAGCGATGATATTATCTATTTTTATTCCATTATAGTTTTCGTTGGATGTCTCAGAAAATTGAACGCCAAGAAAAGGTGCATTTGGTGATACAGAAAAAGTAGATACTGTAAAAATGCAAAGGAAATAAAGTAAACCTGCTGTTTTTTTCATTTTATTAGTGCCTCATTAATTGTTGTATTATATTTTTAGAATAACCTTCATTGTAAGTTTTTGCTATAATTTTATTTATGAAATCAAACTTATATATAAAAGATTTATGTTACAGGTTATCTGTGGATTTTAATTTGTCATATTCTCAAACATTTAGAGCTGTTCAATTTGTTTTTACCTTTATGTTAAGTTCTTTGTTAAAGAAGTTTTCTGTTAAAATTGTTTCTTTTGGCGTTTTAAAATTATCTAATCGAAATTCTAAAACGACAATTTTGTTGAATTCGAATAAAAAATTTAAGGTTCCGCCACGAAGAGTTTTGCTATGTAAATTTAGTAAGATTTTTTTTTGTAAATCTTAGAAATACTATTTTTCCAATTAAATTGTTTGCTTCCTTATATAATACTTGTTATAACTGAAATACCACTACCAAAAAAACTATTCGGAGGTTATAAATGGAATTTTACGATGTGAAACGCAAACAAAAGGTTGAGGTTGATGAATCTAATGTTGAAATAATTACGTTAAGTAATGGCAGACCTGCAGCCAAAGCTGAAGTAAAAGTTGATGGTGAGGTTTATAAATTATTTAAAATTATTAAAAAATCAGATGCAGAAAAACTAGCTAAATAACTAAATTTGTTTAAGAGGAGGGAAATCTTCCTCTTAAACTATAAGTTTGTTTAATTAATATTTTTTATAGTTTATATGTTTTTTGTATTTGAAGCTTCAAATATATTAATAAGTAATAATAATCTTTTTTTAAATGATTTTTTGAAATTTGTGATGTTGTTTTATTGATTTTTATATAGTTAAGATTTGCTTATGAGTATATTAATGTTTCTTTATTAAATTATTCTTGGAATATTTTAGTGTCTCTGTTATTGTTTTATTTGATTAACTTTAAGATATTATGAAAAAAAAGATTTTATTAATTGAAGATGATTTAGATTTAACAAATTTAATAAAATTTAAATTTGAAAAAGAATGTTTTTCTTTTTACTCAATTCAAGATTGCAATAATATTGTAAAGAAAGTTTCTAATATTTCACCTGATATGATTCTTTTAGATATAAATATACATGAATGGAATGGATTTGATATTTGTAGAGAGTTAAAAGCAAAAGAAAGTTTGCAGCAAATACCAGTGTTGTTTTTAACTGAAAAATCAGATGATTTGAATGTTATTACAGGATTAGAGCTAGGTGCCGCTGATTATCTTCCTAAGCCTTTTTCTATAGATATTTTATTTGCTCGAGTCCGTAAAGTGTTTAGAGAGAATTCTCAACAAAATTTAACTAAGCATTCTAGAAATAAAACTTTAAATGAGTTATCTATTGATTCAGATAAACATCAGGTTTTTTTACATGGAGATGAGATAGACCTTAATCATAGTGAATTTAAATTGTTAAATCATTTAACTGCCAAACCGGGCTGGGTATTTAATAGAGTTCAATTAATCGATGCTATTCGTGGCGATGGTTATGTTGTTACAGATAGAATTATAGATGTTGTTATTGTTTCATTAAGAAAAAAATTGAAAGATTACGGCGAGTACATTGAAACTATTCGTGGTGTTGGTTATAGATTTAAGATAAAAAGTTAATTTGTTTTTGATTCTTTAGGATTGTTTTTTAATTTTTATGAATTATATAATAGATGGATATAATTTAATTGGAAAATTAAATTCGATATCATTATCAGATAAACAAAAAGAAGATAAATGTATTTCTTATTTACAAAATTTACCAACCAAGCCAAAAGATAGATTTCTTTGCGTTTTTGATGGAAAATGTAAGTATAGTGAGTATAAAAGTGTTCACGATTACGCTTTTATTACTGTTGTTTTTACAGATCCAGAGCAAACTGCAGATTCTTATATTATTAATTATTGTGCTCAAAAGAAAGATAAATCTAATATTATAGGCGTTAGCTCTGATAATGAAATCCTTTATAGGCTTCGGAAACTACGTATTAAGACATTTTCTTGCTTAGAATTTGTTAGCTATTTTAATTCCTTTCAAACAAATAATTATGAAAATCATGAATCTTATTTAAATGATAAAGATCTTGATTTTTGGTTAAATGAATTTACTTAAACTTGTCATCTTTAATAAAGTTGAATCCCAAATAAGCAATTACTACTTGAATGCTTATATATAATATTAACCACTGAACTGCACTATTCATAAATCCATATGAATGTAGGCCTACACCTAGCATATTTACGCCAAACCAAGAAAATGCGGTTACGATGTTACCTAATATGCACATAATCATAATTCCTTTAATTTTAAATATACCGGAAAGCCTAAAGTGTAATATCATGGAATTGAATATTACAATTAATAATGCACCGTTTTCTTTTGGATCCCAACCCCAAAACCTGCCCCATGATTGGTCGGCCCAGATACCACCTAAAACAGTTCCTATAAAACTAAAAAACAAACTAAAACAAATTAGAGAATAGGCCATAGTATAAAGCGTTTTATTATCTATTGATTTAATTTTAAAAATTTCTTTAAAAATATAGATAGTTCCAATTAATCCTGCTAAAAAAGTGCCGCTATATCCAAGCGTAATTGTTATTACGTGTGTGGTTAGCCAAAAATTAGAATCTAGAACAGCTTGCATTTGTTCTAATGTGTCTATTTGAAATGATAAATGATATGCGATTATTAATGTAGTAAAGCCTAAAATTGATGATATAAAATATCCTAATTTGTTTTTAAATATTTTTTCTTGTAACAAACTTAAGGCAATTGCAACCCAACCAACAAAAACACTTGATGAGTATAAGTTTGTAACAGGGGGTCTTTGTTGTATAAGCATACGCGCAATAAGACCAAGGCTATGTACGCTAAATGCTATATAACAAATCCATTTGGAAAGTTTAAATAATATATTGGAATTAATTAAATAAAAAATGCCAGATAGTAAAAACACAGCAATATATAAAATCATAGCAAAAATAAATGGAGATGTTTTATTAAAATAGTATTCTAGTTTTACAAGTGTTTGTTTGTTTTGTAATATTTTTTTAAATTGGTTTTGTGATGATTTTAATTCGCTATTAAATTTATTTATGTTATTACTTTCGTAATATTTGTTTAAATTTGCATAGTTTACTATTAATGGATTAGAGGTGTAATTATAATCTAGGTGTTTTAAAAGCTCTTCTCCTGTATTGCTCCATATAATGTTTTTATCTTCATTTGTAAAAACATATAAATATATATTTGATGTTTTGCTTAATTGTAAATGTCGTTTAAAGTCTTGATTGAATTTTACTAGTGTTAATTTTTCTTTTTGATTATTTAATTGCCCTTGTTCATTGTAATTATTGAAAATTGTTACTTGGTTTTTTATGTTTTCTGAATATTGTTTGAAATAGTTGTGAAATGAAATTTTATCAAACGGAAGGAATGTATGCAGTAATATATTAAATAAAGTGATTTTTTGTCCTAGATGAATTATGTTGGTTTCATATGCAGATTTATTGTCTTTATCTTTAAGTGCACTTGCTTTAGCTAAAATTAAAGAGATTTTGTTTTTGATTTCATTGAATGAATATACTTTTCTATTTGGCGATAGGTTTAGTTCATGTTGAACCTCTGGGTTATCTATTAAAAATACTTTATCTGTATAAATGTTTTTATTATGGCTAAACACTTCCCATAACCATTGTGTTGCTGTAATTTTTTCTGTGTTTCGAATTACCTTTGTTTTTTCTCGAATAATTAATAAACTATATCTTGCAAGGCTATCAAATGGTTGAATTCTACCATTATATAAAACCGGTATTTGGCCAAGTTCGTTATAATTAAAGTTTTCTGATTGAGCAGTAGAAAATGTGCTTAAAAGAAAGTAAATTATTAATAGTGTGATTTTTTTCATGAGTTTTTCTTTTTTAAAAAAAATAATAAATGAATAGAAAAATGTATTAATAGTCCTAATGTTATTATGATTGATGAAATATAAGGTAGTAACCAGCCTGGATTAAATACAACTTGGAAAACAGAAGACGGGATATCTTCCCCAAAACTCGCTTGGTAAAAGGTAAACAACTCTTTTCGAAATGGGTGATTCATATAAACTTTGGTGTTTTGGACTTGGTTTGTTTTGAAATCAGTTATTTTGATTTCACTTAAATAGCTTTTTGCAATTGAGGTACCTTGGTAATAATCATCTTTGAATTTGCTTAGCGTAATTAAAAAAGGAAAATAATAACGTTTTGGTTGTAATTGGATGTAATAGGTATTGGTGTTTATTTTAACTTTTTGGGTTCCATTAATATCTAGTGAGAATAGATATGTAGCAGATTTATTATCGTTAAAGGAGATAATGCAGCTTGGGTTATTTTTAAGGTTATCTTTTGTAAATATTGGTAATGCTTTTAGGGCTAAAGATTTTCCAATGCCGGAAGTAACGACTGTATCTTGATTTATTTTTGTGATGTTTAATTGAGAATTATCAAATGTGTTATGTATATTTATTTTAAATGGAATTGATTTATGTTGGATTTCTTTTTTTTGTTTTAATTCTTTGTAATCTATTGCTATTAATTTGTCGAATTTTGGATTAGATGAATCAATTATGATAAGTTCGTTTAAATTTAAATCTTCAGAGTAAAATGTGGATTTTCCTTCCTCTAAATAAATTTGACTTTCTGTTGAGATACAAGATGTTAATCCACCACCTAAAAGTAATAAAATTAAACCTAGGTGAATTATTAATAACCCTGATTTTTTTAAAGTCCATTTTATTTTTAAAATTGTACTTAAACTAAGATTGATTATTAACATTGTTCCAATTAGTGCGCCTCCAGGAAATATGGGGATTGTAATATTTTTTACTGTGATAAAAATAAAAAAAGAGTGGAAGTATACTTTTTGCACGTAGTAGATGCCATGATTGATTTGTGCAAAAGTCCCAACTAAAATAATAATAAATAATGCTACAAAACAAGTAAGTGCAAACTTAAGTGATGATAATAGGTTAATAATAGCTTTAATTTTCGTCATAGGTTATTGTTTTTAGAATTTCTAAATATTCATTATTAAGCGTTGTTAAGTGTTTAGATTCACCTGTTAATTTAATATAAAATGTAAATCCGTTGTGTTTAAAAAAACTTACATAGGTTGATTTAAAGTATGCATTATTTATTAATTTCGTGTTGCTTTTGAACTTTATAAGCGTAATGTTTAGAAAGTTATGATTTATTTTTTCGAGTGAGTTAATAATTTCTGTTTCGTTAATAGTTGAAAGGCTTAGCTGGGTTCGCCATCTATTGATATTTGCTAATAGATTTCCTGCATTATCGGGAAATTTTGTAATTGAAAAGTCAGTTTCAGAATTTGTTTTTTTATCTTTAATAGATCTGCTTTCTATTCTAAACTGGGTATTTTCTTTTATTCTCCAATTATTAGGAAATTTCCATACTAAGAGGGGGCTGGTTTTTAAACTTGCAACGTTAATAATTTGCTTTGGAATATGATAAGTTTTAATTGAACTTTTTTCACAGCTTGTAATAAATAGTGCTAATAAAATTAGGCATGTAATTCTCATATGAATAAGTATGCGTAAAACGCACTAAAAAATCAATGAATTAAGAGGTTTGTTTTATATGATTATCCTAATTCTTCTTCCATAAGTTCTGCTAAAAAACACTCAATAGAATTGGTTAATTTTTGTTTGTTTATATAGTTTAGATTAGCTTCTTTTTTTGTGTTCATGCATTCAGGAAACCAAAATTGCAGATCGTTTCGAGATATATTTTTATTTTTGAATAAGGTGCTTTGCAATATTGAGTTAAATAATTTTAAACGATTATCAAAATTGTGAGTATAAAAGAGAGTTTTTTTTGTTTTATAACTATCTTCTGGGAAGTGGTTGTTATGATCTAACAGTTTTGAGTCATATAACGAATTTATTCGCCCGAGGTGCATATTGTTACTCCTTTATTTTGATTGTTATTTGTTTACTTCCCATATAAAAAAAATATTAAACATAACCTTGTGTCCCATGGTACTATTTATTCATGTTAGACTTAAATAAGACTGCAAAGACAAATAAAGGAATTTTTGGTTTAGATTTTTCTTATGATGAATCTGAACTTGTTTTTATTCCAGGTACTTGGGATGCGTGTTCTAGTTTTAGAAAAGGATCTCATGGATCTTGTGATAAATTAAAACAATATTCGCCTCAGTGTGATTTGTTTAATAGAGATTTTCCGGATTTTGTCGATTCTGGGATATTTTTGATGGATTCTAGTAAAGAATTAAGGGATTTAAATGTTAAAGCGAGTCAGGTTGCAAGTTCTGTAATAAAAGAATTAGAAAGAGCTGGTTCAGATGAGAGTTTACCTGATTTTAAATCGAATGTTGAGTTGGTAAATAGCTACTCTCAAACTTGTAATAATTTAATTTATACAATGGCAGAAATCGGGATTAAAGATAATAAATTAATTGGTTTAATTGGGGGGAATCATAGTTGTAGTTATTCCTTAATTAATGCATTAATAGATTATATTGAATCGTTTTCTATTTTACAAATTGATGCGCATATGGATTTAAGAGAGTCGTATCAAGGATTTAAATATTCACATGCATCTGTTATGAAGAATTGTTTAGAATTTAATGATATTTCTAGATTAGTACAAGTTGGAGTTAGAGATTTTTGTGAAGAAGAGTTTCTTCTAATGAAACAGTCAAAGGGGCGAATAAAAACTTTTTTTGATCAAGATTTAAAAGCGGATTTATTTAATGGGAAAACATGGGATTCTATTTGTAAAAAAATTATTAATAACTGTGCTGATAATGTGTATGTTACGATCGATGTTGATGGGCTAATGCCTACTTATAGTGCAAATACAGGTACTCCTGTTCCTGGAGGATTATCTTATGACCAGATTATTTATTTAATTAAACTATTATCTCAATCTAAAAAAACTATTGTTGGTTTTGATGTTGTTGAGGCGAATGGCAATTATGATTCTATAGATATTATTACAGCAACTCGTTTACTTTATAATATCGCTGGATATGCGTGGCAAACACATCAGTAAACTCATGACTTATATAGATATAGCAGATTCTTTAGAACACTCAACATTTAGACGTTTAGCTATTGGTGCTTGGGGAAAACCTAGAGATCCCAAAGTATATACAAAAGTAAAATGTGAAATTTCTGCGTTTTTAGAGCTTAAAAACTCTAAATTAGACTACAAATTTATTACAATTACTCATTTTTTTACAAAAGTGATGGGGGAGTTAGTTAAGCATTATCCGGAGTTAAATTGTACATTAATTCGTAATAAATTGTATTATAGAAAATCTGTTTCTGCGTTTATTCATACACATATTCGCACTAGAAAGGGGTATGATTTAATGGGCGTTACAGTTGAAGGTGTCGATAAATTAAGTGTTTCAGATATTTGTAATGTTATTTTAGATGAATCCAAAAATATTCGTGCAAAAAAAAATAAAGAATTAACAAAATCTGCTCGTGTAATTAGATATATTCCGTTATTTGCGATTAAGTTTTTTGTTGGGATTCTAGATTTTTTGTTTTATACATGTAATTTAAAAGTTATTGGAATGCCAAAAGATATGTATGGAAGTTATGCAATAACTACTGTAGGAGGCCTTGGTTTTGAAGAAGCTTTTGTTCCATTATTTCCGTTTTCACGCTTAGGGTTGGTATTGGCAATTGGGAAACCGTTTGAGGAATATGTTTTTGATGGTAAAGCACATCAAAAATGTCATTTTGTAAATTTATGCTTTACTATGGATCATCGCTTTTTTGATGGAGCTCATTTTGCAAAGCCCCTTAGGTTATTAAAAAAACTTGTTAAAAATCCGGAATTAGTTATATTTTGAATTTAAATTTTTGAATTAATTTAATATTTGATGAACTATATTGGCTAGGCGTATTGCCGTCGTAGTCATATTTTAGAATTGTTGAAAGCGCTATTTTTTTTGTAATTTTATTTTTTAATTCTAAAATAGATAAAATTCTATAATTTGAAAAATTTGTTAATTTGGGTTGGTAATAGTTAATCCAATACAAATGTAAGGTTTTATTTAGAATTTTTGTTGCAATAAAATTGTTCGTCATTCGAAGCGCATGTGATGCTGAATTTTGATTAGAATATTTCTCATATTCATTCATTAATCCAATTCCAACAGTTATGCGAAGGGTTTTAAAAATTATATTATTTTTTCTACGGGATAGGCCAAATAGAAATCTGTTTTTTAACTCTTTAAATGTATCGGATTCATTTTGAATAAAAAATTCATATGATAGCTTATTATTTTTTTTTTTGATTAGTCTGTAATGTGAAAATAAATTGTTTTTTATGATTGATGTATCGCTTTTAGAATAATTGTATTTGGTAACTATAAATTGGCGTAATTTGGTTTTGTTTTCTGGGATATAGTCGAATCTGTATTCGTTTGAAATAGAATAATAATTGCTATTGCCTGAATTTAGTGTTGTATGAAACGCTATTGAATGATGTTTTCCTGGAGATAAATTTGTGTTTTTTAAAGATTCAGTATTTACTTGAGCAACTATGTTGGCTGAAATAACACAAACTAAGAAAATATATTTAATCATAATCTGTGAATAAGTTATCATATATAAATTTATAATTTAATATTTTGCTTATTGAATTTGATTTAACTAATTTTGTTTTTTTATTAGATGTAATAAACTTAGGGATAGGGGTATTAAATTTTTTTGAATGAAATTCATAGAGTTCTTTCTTTGATGGGTGATGATTACAGGCACAGTTTAATGTTATAGACGTTATTTTACTGGAGATGATTTTTGAAATAATATTTATAACATCTTTCTTGTGAATAAGATTAACGGGCGAATTTGCGTTTTCTAATATAGTTTTGTTTTTTAAAAACATTCCAATTTTTCTATTGTCTCCAAATAAACCTCCTAATCGTAAAATAACATAGTTTTTTGTAAATGATTTTATTGTATTTTCTACATTTAATAATGAGTGTTGTCTTGGATTAAGATTATTAAGAGGTGTTGATTCTGTGACTTCTGAAATATATTTTGGGTAAATTGATGTTGATGATGTAAAAATTATGTTTGGGTCTGAATTTTTGTTATTTTTTTTTATTGTTTTTAGGAGTGTTGTTAGTTGATCTTTATATATAGTTGGGGGATTAAAAGATCGTTTAAATGGCAGGGTGATGATTATGGTTTTAGATTGGAAAATATTAGGTGCTGAATAATTAATAACTTTACCTTTTTTAATTGTTAGTAATTGAGCATCAATTCCAATTGAGATTAACTCATTAATTTTTTTTTCGCTTGTTGTTGTTCCTAGTACTGAATAGTTTTTTTTAAAAAGAGTTTTTGCAAGATCTAAGCCAAGCCAGCCACACCCTATAATGCTAATACTCATTATTTGAAATTTTTATTTTGAATGTCTTTATATTCGTCTAATACATTTGTATCTGCTAATGAGGATATGTTTATTTTATCTGTTTCATTAGTAAATATGTATTTAACAGCAAGCTCTATTTTTTTTCCATTTTTTGTATAAGGAATATTTGAGACTTCAAATATATGATTTGGGCAGTGTCTTGGCGACAATTTAGTCTTAATATCTGATTTTAATTCTAATTTCTTTTTTGAATCGAATTCATTATTATCTTCTAACTGTAAAAATAAAATCATGCTATCTTGGGCTTCTATATGAATGACTAAGCTATCTTTAATGTATGAATAAGTTTCTACAAATCTGTATATTTCAGCTGTTCCAATACGTATTCCAGCTCTATTTAGAGTGGCATCACTTCTACCTAGAATCGTAACTCCACATTGATCATTGATAATAATAAAATCAGAATGGTTCCAGCAGTTGTCGTATTTAGAAAAATAACTTTTAGTATACGCTGCATTATTTAAATCATTCCAGAAAAAAATTGGCATTGATGGCGCGGGCCCATCACACACAAGTTCTCCTTTTTGGTTGATTATTGCGTTTCCATTTTCATCATATGATTTTACCGGATAACCTAAACTAATAGATTGTAATTGCCCTTTAACAACTGGCATTAACGGATTTCCTAATGCAAAGCAACCTACAATATCTGTTCCTCCTGCAATAGAGCAAAGTTGTACATCTGTTTTAACATTTGAGTAGATATAATCAAAGTCTTCATCATAAAGAGGAGACCCTGTTGATAAAATCATTTTTAAGCTTTTTAGATTTAGTTTGCTTTTGACATCTAATTTGAATTTTGAAGAAGCATTAATATATTTTGCCGATGTACCGTAAATTGTTATATTGTAATCATCTATTAATTTCCAGGTAGATAATTTATTTGGATAAAACGGAGACCCATCAAATAGTACTAAACTACATCCTGAGGCAAGGCCACTTACAAGCCAGTTCCACATCATCCAACTACAACTTGTGTAATAAAAAAAGACATCGTTTCTTTTGATATCACAATGTAGACGGTGCTCTTTTATATGCTCAAGTAAGGTTCCGCCTGCGGAATGTACGATAGATTTTGGTTTTCCTGTTGTTCCGGA
>CAXBWG010000006.1:0-18922 GCA_963979105.1 uncultured bacterium
TATCTACATTACCTAATTCCATTAATCTTCCTCTTCCTCATTTAAATCTGTTAATAACGACTTATATTTTGGATTAATATTTTCTACAAGTTCTTCAACTTGCTCTAACAATTCTTCTGAGGGTCTCTTTTTAAAAAACTCTAAATTAAGTTCAGACATACACTAATCCTCCAAAATATCTTTAATATTTTGCATTATTTCAGATTTCATAGATTTATTTTTTAACAATTTAGTCTTAATATCTTCTATCATCTTATGATCATCCTCTGAAATCTTTTTACCAACAACACCCTCTAATCGCAACACTAATAAAATATGTGCCGATATCAACTCAGAAAAATTAGTATTTAACTTTGGAAGAATCCGTTTATAAACAGTCTCTAATTGAATATTTTTTTCAATTTGATCTACTCTTAATAAATCCTTACTATTTTCTTGCTTCATACTTAATTAACGTAAAATAAAAATAGTTTCATGCATTAAATAGATAAAATTTCTTTAAATGAATCCATTACATAAGATATTGAATCATAATCAATTGAATAAAATACTTTACGACCTTCTTTTCTAGATTTTGTAATTCCCGCTTTTTTTAACATATTTAAATGATGAGAAGTGGTAGATTGCTCTAAATAAAAACGACGCTCTATGTCTTGTGCAAACATTTCATTATTTTTTTTTAAAAGACGTACAATCTGCATACGTTCTTCGTTTGCTAATGCTTTAAAAAATCTTATATATTTTTCGTTATCTGCCATTTTTTATTTCTTGTATACTTTGATAAAACATCAGGGATTACTACAGACCCATCCGCTTGTTGATAATTCTCAAGTAACGCAGCCATAGTTCTTCCTACTGCTAAACCAGATCCATTTAACGTATGTAAAAATGAAACTAATCCAGTAGATCCTTCCTTATATCTTATCATAGCTCTTCTAGATTGAAAATCAAGGAAAGATGAACACGATGAAATTTCTCGATAACATTTTTGTGAAGGAAACCATACTTCAATATCGTAAGTTTTTGCAGAACTAAAGCCTAAATCTGCAGTACATAGCTCAACAACCCTGTACGGCAATCTAAGTAATTTTAAAATTTTCTCTGCATGAGACAATAACTCTTGAAGCATATTTTCAGAGTCTTTTGGATGAACCAGCTTTACTAATTCTACTTTATTAAATTGATGATGACGAATTAACCCTTTTGTATCTTTTCCATAACTTCCTGCTTCTTTTCTAAAACACGGAGTATACGCGACTAAATTAACAGGTAAATCTTCCTCTTTAACAATTTTATTTTGAAACAAATTTGTTAACTGAACTTCAGCTGTAGGAGAAAGCCAAAAATCTGTATCATTAATTTTAAACAAATCATCTGAAAATTTAGGTAATTGCCCCGTACCTGTTAACGCCTTTGAATTTACAATAACAGGAGGTATTGCTTCTTTATAACCATGATCATAAATATGAGTATCTAACATAAAATTTATCAATGCCCTCTCAAGCAAGGCTCCCTGCCCATGATAAACAACAAATCTAGAACCTGTAATTGTTGCTGCTTGATCAAAATCAAACAATTTCAAATCAACACCTATTTGATGATGAGATTTAGCCTCAAAATCAAAACTAGACACGTCTCCAACCTCTCTAATAACTTTATTATCAGCTTCTGAGCTACCAACAGGGCAATCTAACGAAGGAATATTTGGAATAAATAGCGCAACTTCATCAAAAGTTAATTTCGCATTATCTAATTCGTCTTGTTTTAATTTAATCAGAGTTGATAATTCTTTTAACTCTTCACGTTGTTTATCTGTAGGCTTTCCTTTAGGAATTAACTGATTTCGGTTCGCTTTTAATTCTTCTACTTCTTGTAAAGCACCACGCCATTTTTTTTCTGAATCAAAAAAAGCATCAATTAACTCCGAACTAACTCGTCTTGTAATCAACTTCTGTTTTACATCTTCATAATTTGAACGAACAAACTTCATATCAAGCATTAGTGTCTCCTTTTGGATATGAACCTAAAAATTTAAAATAAGAACATTTTGATCTTAATACATCTAGGCACTCTTTTATAGAAGAGTCCTCACAGTGTCCTAAAAAATCAATAAAAAACAAATAGTCTCCCAACATTTTTCTTGTTGGAAAAGATGAAATACGAGTTAAATTAATATTACGATCAGATAACTCTAATAAAACATCAACCAAACTACCTGGTTGATCTTTATGTGAAGAAAAAATAAAACTAGATTTATCATTTCCACTAGGTTGAGTATTTTCTTCTGAAATTAAAACAAAGCGTGTTTTATTTCCTTTTTCATTTGCAATATTTTTTTCTAATACAACTAAACCATAAATATCTGCAAGTTTCTTATGTCCAATACAAGCATAGTTTTTATCTGTAAAACCTGAAACCAGTTGAGCTGCTTTAGAATTTGAATCAATAGTTTGAAATTTAGCATTAATACAGTTTTTTTGAATAAAATCATTACTTTGTCGCATTGATTGTTCATGAGAATAAATCAAATCCACATCTTTAAAATGCATAGTTTTTGTAGCTAACAAAGACTGTTCAATTAAACACTGAAACTCATCACTTATTTTATAATTTAAATCAAGAGAAATAAGTTCCTCTAAAACAGAAAATACATCTCCTCCAATAGAATTCTCTAACGGGATAAACACTTTATTAATTTTATTTTCAGATAATGCATTAAATATCTGCCTAAACGAATCAAAATAAATAACCTGTTCAGTTAATTTGCTCCGGCTAATATAAGACTCTAATGCAAACGCAGTAAACGACCCCTCTGGACCTAAACTTCCTATCATTAACTTAAATCATTAAATTCTGGATACAATGGAAACTGAGAACAAAGTGTTTGAATTTGTTGTTTAGTTTTAGTCATCAATAATTCATTATCTGTATTAGATAATACGTCTGAAATCATTAAGGCAATCTCACCCATTTCTTTTTCTTTCATCCCTCTAGATGTAACAGATGAGGTTCCTATACGAATCCCTGAAGTAACAAATGGACTTTCTGGATCATATGGAATTGCATTTTTATTTAATGTTATTCCAACATCTTCTAAAATTCGTTCAGCTACTTTACCAGTTAATTTCTTAGATCTTAAATCAACAAGAACCAAATGATTAGACGTTCCTCCAGACACAATCCGAAATCCATTAGTAGATAACGTTTGCGACATAACTTGAGCATTTGAAACTATTTGTTCTTGATAAGCCTTAAACGAAGGATCCATCGCTTCTTTAAATGCAACAGCTTTTGCAGCAATTACATGCATTAAAGGCCCTCCTTGTATACCAGGAAAAACAGCTTTATCTATTTTTTTTGAAAATTCTTCTTTACATAGTATAATTCCACCTCGAGGACCTCGAAGAGTTTTATGAGTAGTAGATGTAACAATATCTGCATATTCAACAGGATTTGGATGAAGACCCGCTGCTACTAACCCCGCAATATGAGCCATATCTACCAGGAAATAAGCATCTATAGATTTAGCAATTTCCTTAATTTTTTCAAAATCAATAATTCTAGAATAAGCAGAAGCACCTGCAATAATTAACTTAGGCTTTTTTTCTTTTGCAATCTCAAAAAATTCATCATAATTTATTTTTTCTAGTTTTTCATCTACACCATAATCTACAACATTAAAATACTTTCCAGACACATTTACCTTAGATCCATGCGTTAAATGACCACCATGAGCTAAACTCATACCCATAATAGTATCTCCCGGGTTTAATAACGCTAGAAAAACAGCCATATTTGCCTGCGCACCAGAATGCGGTTGCACATTAGCATGCTCTGCACCAAACAGTTCCTTTACACGATCTATTGCTAACTGCTCAACACCATCTACAAATTCACATCCACCATAATAACGCTTACCAGGTAAGCCTTCTGCATACTTATTTGTTAACCAAGAACCTTGCGCTTGCATAACTGCCAAAGATGTAAAGTTTTCAGATGCAATTAATTCAATAGTATTTTGTTGACGTCGTAACTCCTGTAAACATAATTTATATACATCATAATCTACATGTTTGAGATTTTCTAACAATTCCAGGTCTTTTGTATCAATCGGCATAACTGTCTCCTTAATCTATCTATCAATTAAAATCAGAATTATTTTATCATTTGAACACAACATGAACAATAAAAATAAGTAGACTCTTTAATTTCAAAATTACAAAAAAAAATACTTCTAACTATAAAAAAATACTATTGTTTATTTAAAATAAATTTTAGGAATTGCATTTAATAATTTTTTTGTGTAATCATGTTTCGGATTTTCAAATAAATCTCTTGGATTTCCTGATTCAACAATATTACCTAAATACATTACATGAACATAATCACATCTTTCTGCAACAACACCTAAATCATGAGAAATAAATATCATCGCCATATTATACAACTCTTTTAACTCATCCATTAATTCTAAAATTTCTTTTTGAGTTGTAACATCTAATGAAGCAGTGGGCTCATCTGCTATTAACAAATCCGGTTGCATCGATAATGTCATCGCTATCATAATTCGCTGACACATGCCTAATGAAAATTGATGTGGATAATCATCAATTCGTTTATGAGGATCAATAATTTTAACCTTATCTAATAAATCAATCGCCATTTTTCTAGCTTCAATTTTAGCAACATTACGATGCAAAATAATAGTTTCAACCATTTGATTAGCAATAGTAAATACAGGATTTAGTGCAGATAAAGGATTTTGAAAAATATATCCAATTTTCGCCCCTCTATAAGATCTCATTTTATCATTATTTAACTTTAACAAATCAGTATTTTTAAAATTAACCTGGCCCTGAATTTTAGCAGTTGCTGGCAACAACCCCATTATCGATAACGCAGTTACACTTTTACCTGAGCCGGATTCACCTACTATACCCACCGTTTGTGAATCGTTAACTGTAAAATCAATACCTTTTACAGCATGAACTACATTTTCTTTTACATAAAAATCAATAATTAAATCTTTAATTTCTAACATGATTATCTTTTGCCTTTGGATCTAATAACAACCATAATCCATCTCCTAAAAAATTTAAAGATAAAACAATTAAGGTAATAAGAACACCCGGAATAAGCGCCATCCATGGCGCGTCTCTTAAATAGCCCAAACTATTTTCCAACATATTTCCCCAAGAGGCATGAGGTGGCTGAACCCCTAAACCTAAAAAACTAAGAACCGATTCAGTTAAAATTGCACCACCCATGCCTAACATTGCCGCCACAATTACAGGATTTAAACTATGTGGCAACAAATGTTTAAAAAGTATTTTAAACTCTGTAATTCCTCGAGATCTAGCTGCAACAATAAAATCTCGCTGTTTTAAAGATAACACTTCAGCACGAACAATGCGAGCAACGCCCATCCAAGAAGTAACCCCAATAACAACCATAACATTAATAATATTAGGCTCTAGCATCACTTGAATAATTAAAATCAAAAACAATGTAGGTAATGCCATTAGCATATCAATAAATCGCATAAGAATTTCATCAAAAGATCCACCAATATATCCAGCTAAAACCCCCACAAGCACTCCCGTTGTAATAGAAATACTCACAGCCACAAACCCAACTAGTAATGAAATTCTACCTCCATATATACATCGAATTAAAATATCGCGACCCAGTTCATCTGTACCAAAAAAATGCTGCCAAGAAGGCGGTTGCGGAGTCCCCATTAAAGAATAATCCATTAATAATGGATCCACTCCAAAAAAAGGAACTAAAATCCCCAATAATAAAACCGACAAAATAAACACTATGCTAAACCAAATTTTATACGTCATGACTACTTTTCTTTACTATTCTTGGATCCACATAAGCATAACAAAAGTCAGCCATAATAGTTCCTAAAATGATTAAAATAGAAGAAAATAAAATAGTTGCCATTAATATTGGATAATCTCGTTGAAAAACAGCTTGAACACCAAGTTGGCCCATGCCAGGCCACGAAAAAATATATTCAATTATATAAGAACCACTTATCAAAGACGGTAAATCTAATCCTAAAATAGTAATAATAGGCAATAATATATTTCGAAACGCATGATGAAATAAAATTTTTGATTCAGCAACTCCTCTAGCTCTTGCTGCTGTAATATAGTCTTGTGCTAATACCTTAATAATCCCAAAACGATTATAGCGTGTTAATCCAGCAATCCCTCCGATAATAATCGTTAGTAAAGGTAAAAACATATGATATGCAATATTTGTAAATTTTTTAAAAAATGGCGCATCATATAATAAAGGATCCAAAAATCCTGACGTAGGAAATAAGTCTAAATAAAATGAAAAAACTAAAATAAGCATTAATCCAAGCCAAAAAGAAGGAATTGATAACCCTAAAAAGCTAAAAACTGTAACCACATCATCTTCCCAGGTATTTCGCTTATATCCACAAATCAAACCCAACGGAACAGTAATCAATAAAATAATAATCAAAGAGCTAATAGATAATAATAACGTTGCAGGAAGTCTTTCTACTAACGACATAAAAACGGGCTTACCTGTAACATACGAATACCCTAAATCTCCAACAAAAACATGCTTTAACCAAACAAAGTATTGCACAAAAATTGACCGGTCAAATCCTAAGTTTTTCTTAACCTGTTCAATATCTGCCAAACTCACAGAAGGGTTTAAAAAAATAGAAACAGGATCCCCCGGTGCCATTTTCATAATTAAAAATGAAATAAACGTAATTCCTAAAAGCATAGGAATGGCTGCTATTAATCGTTTAATTAAGTAAATAAGCATTAATTATCAGATAAATATATAGATTCAATCGGATTAAATAAACCCGCAGGTCCAACAGGAGATAGCCCCTTAACTTTCTTATTAATTCCAATTAAAGATTCCGGGTAATACAAAAAAACATACCCCACATCTTTTGCAATTTCTTCATACATAGATTGGTATAGTTGTTTACGTTTTTCACGATCCAACTCAAGTCGACCTTGAATTAAATAGGAATCTACTAATTTGTTATTGTAGCCAATAAAATTAAACCCTTTCGGATATTGAGAAGAATGCCAAATACTATAAGCATCAGGATCTAGACCTAAACTCCAGCCTAAAATAACAGCATCATAATCTTTAGGAGAATCCTGCCCATTTAAAATAGCAATAAACGAACTCCATTCCATAAGCTGAATAGACACTTTAATTCCTAATTCTTGTAAATCTTTTTGAATTAAAATAGCTGCTTTTTCACGATCTTTATTTCCTTTATTAGTAATAATTTTAAATTCAAAAGGTTGATTATTTTTTTCTAATAATTTTGTTTTCTTATTTAGTCGATACCCTTGATTATACAAAATCCCTTTAGCTTTTTTCACATCAAAAGAATAACTAAACGGAGATTTAGGAAACGTCCACATTTCAGGAGATGTTGGCAAATGAGCAACCTTACCATATCCAAGCAATACCCCCTTTACAATAGATTGCTTATCTATCGCTTTAGTTAGCGCTATCCGAACTTCTTTATTATTAAAATGTTCATTTTCATAGTTAAAAGCTAAATACGTATATCCTAAATCATAATAACGAAATGAATTTATATAATCTAATTTAGAAAGTCTTAAAAAATCTTTAGAAGGAATCGAGCACGAAAAAATTTCTTCTTTTTCAAAAGATATCAAAGCTGTATTTGTATCTGGAATAATTTTTAATAAAACACTATCTAATTTTGGTTTTTGATCTGAAAAATATGACATATTTCTCTTTAATAAAACAAATTGTGCAGGTTCCCAACGAGAAAACTTAAACGGACCAGTTCCAATTGGATTTTGATTAAATTCACTTTTATTTATATCTTCTGATTCATAAATATGTTTAGGAATAATACCCATTGTTAAACGATACAATAAAGGAGCAAATGGTTTCGGTAAATGAAGCTCAATAGTTTTTTCATCTATAACAACAAATTTAATAGGTTTACCATCAATAATATAATCACTACGCCTAACTGTATTTGTTTTAGAATCTAAAATAGTATCAAATGTAAACTTAACATCTTCTGCTGTTAATTTATGTCCGTCATGAAACAAAACAGTATCTTTTAATGTAAATGTAATTAATTTGTTATCTTCTGATACTACATATGTTTCTGCTAAATCAGGAATTAAATTCATGTCAGGATCTACCTTTAATAAACCATTAAACACATACCCATTTACAGACGAAGACGCTGAATCTGTAGCTAATATAGGGTTTAAAAATGTAGGTTCAGCGCCTAATCTCAACACTAAACTGTTACTATTTTCATTGTTAGAACATGAAAAACAAAACACCATACTTAAAAACAGCAAAAAGAAGTTAAAAAATTTCATAATATTCAATCCTTAATTTAAGATAATAATAGCATTATACAAAATCTTCGGAAATCATTAAATTAAGCGATTAATCACGTTAGCAACTTCTAAGGGTTGCTCTAAAGGCAATAAATGAGTTGTGTTTTTTAGCTCAAAACTCCTAAAATTACTACATTTTGATTTAAACATAGTTTCAATTTTTTTAGTGCAAATGTCTGAAAACTCAGCTCTAATAAGAGTTATTTCTGATAAAATTTGTTCCAAATACTTCCAAATCAACTTATCTTCAAGTAACCCATATTCATATATTTTAGATTCCCATATAGGAGAATATTTAATTTGATACTGTGAGTTTTTATAATCAAACAACGACTCAATATACTCAAGTAACACTGTATCTGAAATTAAATTAAATATTTTTTTTGAACGATATTTAATAAAAATTTCTTGCTTTGAATTAAAATATCGCTGGCGTTTTAATGTTGGCAAAATAAAAGGATGAACTCTTTTATGCAACCTAAAAAAACGAAAAACATTAAAAAAAAATGTAATATTCGGCAAAAAAATAGCAGGGTCAATTAAAATAATTTTATCAAACGTGTAATTATACTTTAAAGAATACAACAACCAAATAACAGCCCCTATAGAATGTCCCATTACAATTTTAGGCTGAAACTGAACAACATAATCATGAAGATCATCTGCAAAATTAAACCATGAATCAAGTTTTACATTATTAAAATCAGGATTTAAAGGCCTTAGCAAAAACGACCGAATATAAACATCTTTAATTGATTTAAATAAAGATACATAAGCAGCCGGGGGGTATCCATTAGCTGCAATAAAATGGATATTTTTAGAAGCTAATCCAGATTTAAACTCAAAGTATCTCATATTACTATAATCGCTCTAATTACATACCCACGTCAAATAAACTTAAAAAAATCATTTAAATAAAATTTAAGATTAAACTATGACTAAACTCAAAATAAAACCATTTTAACATTTAAAAAAACAACTTATCTAATAGATTTGAAACTAAAATTTTCATTTAATTTTATCGTACTTAATAAAAAAAATTCGCCTTATTTTTTATAAAGCATAAAATAAAAACAAATAATATTTTCGATAATCATTAAATTTATATAATTAAACACCAACTATGAATAAGCTAACTCTTTTTCAATAACCTTACTACCAAGTAATGCTTCATTTAAACCACAAATAGTTACCAGTAACCTAGCACTTACTATATATGGGTCAATATTAGCACCTGGTCTACGATCTTCTAAATAACCATATCCTTTTTGAGCTGTTGGAACTGGAATTCGAATAGAAGCGCCACGATCTGATTCGCCAGAACGAAATTCATTTATAGAACATGTTTCATGTGCCCCTGTTAACCGCTCAGAAAGCTTATCTCCATAAATAGAAATATGCTCACTATGCTTTTCTTTTAGTCGTTCTAAAATTGTCTTAATTGCAAAACTTCCTAACTGTTTATCTCTCATAGATTTAGTTGAAAAATTTGTATGACATCCCGCTCCATTCCAATCACCTTCTCTGGGCTTATTCTCTCTTGAAATAACTATTCCAAACTCTTCGGCTAACCTATCTAAAAGCCACAACGCAATCCAATGATGATCCGCGATTTGCAACGCGTCTATTTCCTCATCAAACCCACGATACCCAACTTGAAATTCCCACTGACCTAACATTACTTCCGCATTAACTCCAAATATCAACAACTCAGCTTCAACACAGGCTTGCATATGCGCTTCAACTAAATCTCTTCCTGCAATACGCTTAGACCCTACTCCACAATAATAAGGACCTTGAGGTTCTGGAAAACCAGACTCTGGCCATCCTAAAGGATTCCCTGTTAAATCAAACATTGTATATTCTTGTTCAAAACCAAAAACAGGGTCTTCTAAACTAGCCCCTGCATCTAATACAGATCTTAATAAAGATCTAGAATTTGAAGTATGTGCGTTACCATCTCTATCAAAAACTTCACATAAAACTAAAATAGATCCATTTCCACGAATTGGATCTGGAACAAATCTTACAGGCTTTAAAATACAATCAGAATTATCTCCTAACGCCTGAGACGTAGAAGATCCATCAAATCCCCATTCAGGAATCATATCTAAATTTAATTCTCCATCATTACTTTCCAGAACTCTTGTCTTTGATCTCAAAGTAGCAGTTGGTTTTACACCATCAACCCAAATATATTCAGCAAAAATTGTCATAAAAAACTCCTTAATAATCATGTAAAGCATTTTCTTAAGTTTTTGCAAAAAAACAACAAAAAAACACCTATATAATTAACTATTATACACATTTACAGATCAATTTTATAGCATTTTACTAAATTTAACTAAATTTAACTAAATTTAACTAAATTTAACTAAATATAAACTTTATAAATAAAAGAAACTATATCTAAATACTTTTCAGCCTGCTGTTTTTTCAATACACCCTCTACTTTTTTTAAAAACACATAATTATTAAAAAACAAATCTGCTTTTAATTTATAAATTTTATCAATAGTAGACTCTAATTCAAAGCTATCATAATCCACATCCACATCTATACCTAAACCTTCTAAATCTTCTAAATCTTCAATAAAAAGCTCTACTTTATGCTTAACCTTTAATTGTTGCTTAAGATATTTTTTATACAACTTAGCTATCTTTTTTTGTTGACGCTTTTTTAAACTCAAACTTAAAGCAAGAATATCACTATCATAAACCAATACACTTTCCTTAATAGAAAAAATATTTTTTTTCTCATCTGAATCAACCACATCTTTGCTATTATCAAACTCAACAGCTGAACCATCTTGCGATGCAAAAACAGTATCAACACTACAAAAAATTGGCACTAAAAACAAAAGAAAACAAACTAAAATCTTCATAAAAAACCCCTTATAAACTCAAATTATTTTTCAATTAAACAAAAACATCTATACTAAAAAGTATATAAACATCACCACAACGCCTAATTTTATAATATCAACAAATTAAAGTTTTTCAAAAAAACTAATACATCCAATCAAAATCAGAATAATTTGTATTACGTTTTTCAATAAATGCATCTCTGCCCTCTTTAGCCTCTGCTGTTCCATAAGCTAAACGAGTAGCCTCGCCTGCAAATAACTGCTGTCCAACTAAACCATCATCTGGCAAATTAAACCCATATTTTAACATTCGCATCGCAGTTGGAGACTTAACTGATATAAGCTTTGCACATGCTAGAGCTTTAAGCTCTATCTTATCGTGGTCTTCTACAAAATTAACCATACCCATATCAAAAGCTTCTTGAGCAGAATAATTTAATCCAAGAAAGAATATCTCTCGAGCACGCTTCTGACCAACCTGACGAGCTAAATAAGCAGATCCATATCCACTATCAAAACTTGCTACATCTGGATCTGTTTGCTTAAAAATAGCATGTTGTTTAGAAGCTATAGTTAAATCACAGACCACATGCAAGGAATGGCCTCCACCTACAGCCCAACCTGGAACAACAGCAATCACTACTTTTGGGATAAACCGAATTTGGCGTTGTACTTCTAAAATATGTAATCTACCAAATGATGTCGCTTTAGAATCATTACTACCAACATATGAATACCCATCTTTTTTTCTTATACGTTGATCTCCACCTGAGCTAAACGCCCAACCTCCATCTTTAGGACTTGGCCCATTTCCAGTCAAAACAACACACCCTACAGACGTTCGTTGCCGTGCATCTTCAAAGGCAACTAAAAGCTCGTCTACTGTTTGTGGCCTGAAAGCATTTCTACAATCCGGCCTATTAAAGGCAATTCGTAAAGCAGTATTATCTGCTGCTAAGTGATAGGTAATATCAGAAAACTTAAATTGAGTGGTTAAATCTGTCCACAAAGAAGAATCAAACGGATTATTTTTCATAAAAACTAGTATATTTTAAACTGATTCAATCTGCAATAAAAGCAATAAACTAAACTAAAAATACTGAAAAAACCGACATTGAATTCCACCATTAAACAACTTACGTTTCTTTCGAGATTTCTGACCGAAGTAATCTTCGAAATCTTCGTTATCAGACAAAACACCATAATCCCATTCACTAAAATTTTCACTAAATACAGAGCCTATCATTTTATAAAGCTCTTCACTAGAATCATAACCAGGGGTATCAAGTCGCTCTTGATACGGCGGATTTGTTATAATTTTACCCCGATCAAAACGGGACGATATATCTTGTAATTCTCGCTTTTGAACAAAAATATTACTTAATCCAGCAAGCTCTATATTTTTATTTGCAATCGATAAAACTTTGGGATTTATGTCTGAACCATAAATCCGAAATGACACATCTTTTAAAATAGAGTCATGTGCCTCTTCATAAGCCGTATCAAAATATTTAGATTCAATACATTTAAATTTTTGAGAAATAAATGATCGATTTAATCCTGGTGCAATATTACAAGCAATTAAACCTGCCTCAATTAACAGCGTTCCAGTACCGCAAAACGGATCAATTAACGCATCTTCTGCAGCTCTCCAGCGACTTAATAATATTAACCCAGCGGCTAACGTTTCCCTTAATGGAGCCACACTCATATGGGCTCTATAACCGCGCTTATTAAGCCCCGCTCCAGTAGAATCAATACTTAATACAACCTCATCATTTTCTATTTGAATACGAATAGGAACCAACGAACCTGTCTCTGGAAGCGTTTTCTGGTTATAAGTATCTTGAAGCTTTTTAGAAATAGCTTTTTTCACAATTGCCTGACAATCTGATTTACTAAATAATTTTGATTTTCTTGAAGACACTTTAGAAACAGGAAACTGATCCTCTTTTGAAATCCAAAATGGCCAGTCACACGCATAAGTTTGATCAAATAATTCATCAAATGTAGTTGCATTAAACGTCGCTATTTTAATATAAATACGACCTGCAGTTCTGCACCATAAATTAGCCCGAAACAAATCGACAAAATCACCCTGAAATTCAACCTTAGTATTTAACACAGTTGTCTGAAATCCCAAAGCTTGCAATTCTCTTGCTAAAACAGACTCAAGACCCATAATTGTAGTTGCTATAAATGTATACATACTAAAGCGTATTATCTCATAGCTTAGCTATCTCTAGAAGCCTAAAGAAATTTCACATATAATAAACAAATGACAACCGATTTAGAAAATCGACTTAAAAAAAAATATACAACTATATCTAAATGGGCAAAACAACAAAACATAAGCTGCTATAGAGTATATACAAAAGACTTAGCTGAATTTCCATTTATTTTAGATATATACAACACCAATGCGGTAGTTTGGTTTTTTGATCGAAAAAAAGATACTTCAACACAACACCAAGAAACCTATATTAAAACCATAATTCAAAGCATAACAACCAGCCTACCTATAAATGAATCTCAACTTTATTTAAAATTTAGATCCAAACAAAAAGGACTCCAACAACAATACTCAAAATTAGCGTCTCATAAAAACATTATCATTATCGACGAAAATAGCTTAAAATTCGAACTCAATCTATCTGATTATTTAGATGTAGGTATTTTTTTAGATCACAGAAAATCACGAAAATTAACGCAGCAATTCACAAAAAACAAATCACTATTAAACCTATTTGCCTATACTGGCAGTTTTAGCTTATATGCCTATCAAGCAGGAGCCACACATACAACATCTGTTGATTTAAACAAAAACTATTTAACTTGGATAGAACGCAATTTTCAACATAACACCTTTAAAAAACGATCTACAGATAAATTTATATATGAAGATTGCTTTAAATTTTTATCCTCACATCATTACAAAGAAAAATACGATGTTATTATTTGTGACCCTCCCACATTTAGCAATTCAAAAAAAATGAAACAAACATTAAGTATTAATACAGACTATATAGATCTTATAAAATTATGCACAAAAAAATTAAACCAAAATGGCATTATAGTATTTAGTACCAACTCAAAATCATTCAAACTAGACATTAACATGCTTCCAGAAGAAATGTATTACAAAAATATTACACAAAAAACCATCCCTTTTGATTTTAAAAACTTAACTCCTCATCAATGTTGGTTATTTTCATTTTCAAAAACCACATTAGATAAAATAAAAATTTAATAAATCGTTACTAACTCTTCAGAAATACTCGGATGAAGAGCCATTGTATTATCTAAATCTGTTTTAGTAATTCCTTTTTGAACAGCCACTGCTAAACCTTGAATAATTTCACTAGCACCTTCACAAACAATATGAATCCCAACAACATGCTGGTTTACCCCCTGATACACCACCTTTATAAATACCTGCTCTTTATGATCAATACTTAATGCAGACAATAACGGATTAAATTTTAAAAGAGACATTGAAACATTATCATATTTTTCTTCAGCTTGAGTTTGAGACAACCCAATTACAGCAGCTTCTGGCAGAGAAAATACTGCCGTTGGAATATAATCGAAAAACGCATTAAATTTAGTTTGAGAAAAATGCTTATGTGCCCATTTTCGTGCTTGCGCGATAGCAACAGGAGTTAACTGAACCTGATCGACACAATCACCAAGTGCATAAATAGAATCAACTGTTGTTTGATACTCTGAATTTACATTAATTGCACCATTTTCAGAACACTCAACACCAACATCTACGCACCCTAAATTAGCCGTATTAGGACGACGCCCAACAGCTTGTAATACTTTTTCTGATTCCAAAATCTTCCCGCTAGACAATGTTATTTTTATTAAAGAAGAATTTTTCTCAAAAGATTTTATATTAACACCAGTATGAAAATTTATACCACGCTTAATCAACAATGATTGCAAATGAGTTTGCAATTCATGATCAAATCCTGTCAAAATTAAATCTTTACGAATAACAACATCCGTTTTAACGCCTAAGGCATTCAAAATAGATGCAATCTCCACTGCAATATATCCCCCACCACCTACCACTACAGATTTTGGCAAACTAGACCATGAAAAAAACTCATACGACGTATCACATAGCTGTGTCCCTGCTATATCTAATTTTTCAGCTTTAGAGCCTACTGCAATAAGTATTTTTTTTGCACTATAGCGCTTATTTTCTAATTCAATCGTAGTTGAATCTACTAACTTAGCAAATCCATTAATAACAGTAATCCCTAAATCAACACACGTTGATAAATACCGTTGATTTAAATACGACACATAATCTTGAAATTTTTTTCGAGCATCTAACCAAGAAAAACTAAGTTTCTCAATAGACCAACCTTGAGCTTTAGCTAGTTTAACTGAATGATCAAAATGTGCAATTTGGTGTAATAACTTCTTCGGAACACACCCATAACTAACACAAGTTCCGCCCATTTTATCGGCTTCACATAACAATACTTTCTTACCAAAACTAGCTGCTTTTTTTGCAGCAGCTACCCCTCCAGATCCACCACCAATTACAATTAAGTCATACATAAAATTAGTTTACCAGGTCCTACTTAATTATAAAAACAACAACACATTTTCAAATTTATAAAACAAACCATTAACTAGCTCTATAGTCACTTTGAAGTTGCACATAATCTATTTTTCCAGTTCCTAGTAAAGACATCTTATTAACAAATTCAATTTTCTTTGGAATAGATAATTCAGGCACTCCATTTTGCTTAAAAAAATGAGTTATCGCTTTTCGATCAATAGCCGCATCTTCTGTAATTAAAATTAACTTTTCTCCTTTTTTCTCATCAACATCAGAGATTACTGCATGTAAAAATTTTGGTGAGAGATTAGAAATAGATTCCTCAACAGCTGTTAAAGAAACCATTTCACCCCCAATTTTAGCAAATCGTTTAGCACGACCCCTAATCGTAATAAAACCAGCATCGTCGATACTAACAATATCCCCAGTATCGTAAAGTCCATCTTTAGGCTTAAGCAGAACTCCCGGATTTTCAGCTAGCCAATACCCTAGCATAATATTTGGCCCTGAAATTACCAATCTCCCAGCATCTGCAACACCTGGGACAGGTTCTAATCTAGAACTTATTTCAGGAAGAAGCCGCCCAACAGTACCTGCTTTATTTTGCATTGGTGTGTTAATAGCAATTACAGGAGACGTCTCTGTTGCTCCATACCCTTCTAAAATTCGAATTCCAAACTTATTTTGCCAAAGATTTCGAACATTATCTTGCAATTTCTCTGCACCAGCAAAAATATAACGAATAGAATAAAAATCATAAGGATGTGCATATTTTGCATAACCTGCAAGAAAACTATTTGTGCCAAACATAATTGTAGCGTTAATATCATAAACCAATTCAGGAACCACTCTATAATGAAGAGGTGACGGATATAGGAATGTTTTAATCCCAAATAATAATGGAAGCAACGTGCCCACAGTTAACCCAAAAGAATGAAACATTGGGAGCGCATTAAAAACAATATCTTTGCGATTAAAATCAATTCTACTCCCAATTTGGTATCGATTCGCCTGAACATTCTGGTGACTCAGCACAACTCCTTTAGGCACTCCCTCTGAACCAGACGTAAACAAAACAACCGCGGCACTTTGAAAATTACGATAGTTAACAGGCACACGAAATTTATACATTAAATTAGGAAATTTAGAACTAATAAAGCCCCATAATTTTCTAAAAACACTAATAGAAGATGCACTATCTTCTAAATATCTAATATCGAAACCTTCTTCTTCTAAACAGTTAATAACATCATCTAAATTTGCCATTTTCACAAATCGTTTAGACGTGTAAATACAAGTTAATTTTGCTGTCTTACAAGACGATACAATATTTTTTGGTCCAGCAGAAAAATTAATCATAGCAGGAACCCTACCAAATGCTTGAAGTGCCCAAAAAACAACAACCGCCGCAGAACTACTTGGTAACATTACACCTACAGTTTGAGAAATCTTTGTAGTTTTAGAAATGACCTGCCCCAAAATACCTGCACGCGTAATAATTTGCCGATATGTAGCAGGCTTTCTTTCAACATCTTCTAAAACACGATGAGACCACCCATGAATGGTGCCAGCATTTAATAAAGACTGATACAATGTTTTTTGATAATTACTTGTATTAAAAATCATTTCAGTCATTAAATCATATAATTTTTCGCCCATTATTTTTCGTCGATCACGACCACTAACATCTTTATCTGCAGTAAGTTTTTGAGGAGGAAGAATATGCAATGTCACCTTAGGAAACCATTGAACTCTAACTACTTGCTTAATGTAAGACCAAGGAGAATATTGAGCCCCATCAATTCTTATAGGCAATACCATGGAATCTGATTTATCGGCAATTAAACCAGGACCTTCATGAACTTTCATTAAAGACCCTGTTCTAGTAATACGTCCTTCCGGGAAAATGACACATTTTTGATCTGTTTTTAATAACTTAATTAAACTCTTAGTCGACATTGGATTTGTAGGATCAATAGCAAACGCATTTACAACAAGCAAAAAGGGTCTTACCCACCATTTTTTAGCAATATTTGTATTAATAGCAAATGTAAGCTTTTCTGGAATAAAAGCAACTAACAAAACGGCATCTAATAAAGACGTATGATTTGCCAAAATCAAAACACGTTTACCTGCTTTTGAATAATTTTCTAACCCAAAAACATCAACTCTATATAATAATTTCAATAAAAACTGTAAAAACGTTTTTGGCAAAGCATCAGGTAACAATTTACAAATATAAAGTCCAACTAAGGCATTTAAAATAGATAAAACCAAAAATATTTCAATAACAGAATATCCATTTGCAAACAAAAGCAGACACATAACAGCAGACGCCACCATAAACAACGCATTTACAACATTATTTGCAGCGATTGTTCGTGATTTATGCGTGTCATCTGCATTTTTTTGCAAAATAGCAAACAGCGGAACAACATAAACCCCCCCTGCAATAGCTATAAATAGCAAATCAAACAAAATTCGCCAATGAACAAACGACTGAAAAAATGTTCCAATATGAATAAGCTCAGCTGGAGGTGATAAGCTTTGACTAGCAAAAAACAAATCTAGGGAAAATACCGTAATACAAAATGCACCAAATGGCACATAAGTTGCCTGAACAACACCTTTTAAAAGCCGGTTACACAATAATGACCCAAGTCCAATTCCTACAGAAAAAACAGCTAAAATTAATGTTACTATAGTTTCATCTCCTCCAATAACAGATTTTGTATAAATTGGAAATTGAGCCAATAAAGTAGCTCCCACAAACCAAAACCAAGAAATTCCAAAAATCGATAAGAATATAGACCTAGTTTTTTTTGCATCTTTTAAAACAGTAATCGTTTCTTTAATAAAATTTAGACTAATGGTTAATGAATCATCTTGATTTTTAGTTTTAGGAATCAAAAAACTACCTGCAAGCCCTAATAAGCTACTTCCAATTGTAATAACTGCAATAACCCATATTCCATTAGAAGCTAAAATTAAAAGACCTCCAATTAAAGTTCCAAGTAAAATAGATAAAAATGTACCTGAACTAATTAACCCATTTCCACT
>CAXBWG010000007.1:0-17947 GCA_963979105.1 uncultured bacterium
CGTTGAAAGAGTCTTTGGGTGATGTGGATAAAGCGTCAATTGGGATTTCTGCTGGGTGGGGGGCTATTGGGGGAGGTGCTTTAAGACCTGCACTATCAAAAACAACAAATATTGCACTAAAAATTCATAAGTCAACTAAAAATACCAGATATTTTTTAGCAAAAAAAATACACCCAAAAATTGCATTTAAATTCTACTACAAAAGTAAATATACCAACTCAAAAGGCATTCTCTCAAATTTTAAAGTATATTCAAATAATAAAAACCACCTTCCTAAAAATCTTAAAGAAGAAATTTCAATAGCTGAAGCTATTACATCTAAAAAAAACTTAAAAAATATTACTCCAAAAAAATGGGATGTAAAATTTTTTGAAGGAATGAATAAACTAAGATTTAAACACGAATCAGTAGATAAAGAAACATATATACACTTCATCCGATCACCAAAAACAAATAAAATATATCAAATAAAAATAAAAGACAGAAAAATAAAACTAAATACAAGACAGGATTAATAAATAAACAATGATAGTTAAATGTATAAATTCAAAAGCTACAGGTTTAGAAAAAAACAAAGCTTATGTTGTCCTCTGTATAGGAATTCAAAATGATAATATTTTGTTCATAATTGATGAAGATAAATATTTAACTTATAACACAGAAGCAGAATTTTACATGAGAACAAATTTTGAAATAATTGATTTTAGAATATCAAGATATTGGAGTAAAAAATATCAAAACCTAAGTTATAAAAGCTTAGTATCTCTTCCAAATAATTCTGAAATAAGTTTTGATGAATGGAAAGACAATTTTTATTATATTCTACATACAGGTGAAGATGAAGTTGAAAATATTTCTAAAAAAGAAGCAGACGACGTATTAAATACTTATAAAAAATACAAAGCTTTAATGCATTTAGAATTCGCAACTCCTGATATCAAAAAAAAAGCAATTCATTTAGATCATAAAAACTGGCTAATGTGTCCAAGCTGTGACGAAACATGGGAAGATGAGTTAGCACCGATTCATGAAATGGTAAAATGTCCAAAGTGTAACAGTCTATTTTTAAGTCCAAAATAAACCTACTCAAAATACAAAACAAATTATAACTGTCTAAAAATAAATTTACTAAAAAACAAATACTATATTAAAGAAATCTATAACTAGTTACCGCTATTAAACATAATTCCGATACTTATAATACCAAACCCCGCCAAACAAACTAACTTGTAACACCTGAAATACAATCCACATCCCCCAAACACCTGCCATTCCTAACCCAAATGTTATACCTGCAAAATAAGCTAACGGCAAATATATTACCCATTGGCATATAAATGCGCCCCACATTACAAATTTCACCGTATCTACACCATTAAGCGCATTCATAAAAATTAATGTCCCTACTTCTAAAAAAACACCAATACAGTCTAATCTCAATGGTAGTATAGCCTTCTTTACAATACTTTCTTCTACAATAAATAACGAAATAATAGGTTCTGGAAATAAAATAGCTAACAAAAGTAATGGTCCTAAAGTGTAAATAGCAATTTTGCTAACATCGTACGGCCATAAATACATCTCAGATAAACTCTTTTTTCCTAATGATTCAGAAACCAAACTCATCGTGGCCATACCAAGCCCTACCCCTGGTAAAATTCCAACTAACACAATAGTTACCAATACATTTCCAATAGCAAGTGCATCTGTTCCCAAACACGATAATATCCAATAAAAACCAGCTACACCTAATGCAAATAAAAATTGTTGAATAGAGGCAGGTAAACTTAATTGCATCATCCACTTAAAATTTTCTGTTACCTTTTCTTTAGAAAATTGTTTAAATACACTTAAAGATACAAACGTACGACAATCAACCAAATAAAAAATCGTGCCCACAATAACAGATACAGTACTAGCTAAACCAGCTCCAGCAGCTTCCATTTGATTAAAGCCAAAATTACCATAAATTAAGCAGTAATTTAAAAAAATATTTAAACTATGAACAATTAAAATTACCCTCAAATAACGCATTGGCAAACTAATACCATTAAAAAAACCTCTAACCACTAAACAAATACATAAAAAAGGTAATCCTATAATTCGATACCTAAAATAATCAGCTGCAATTGTAACAACATTAGCATCTGTAGAAAAAAAACGAACTAATTCATCTGTAAAACTAAATTCAATCACCATGCTTATAAAAGAAAAAATAAACACAAAAATAAGCCCCATATAAAACGGAAGTCCATATAAATGTGTATTATTTTCACCTTTAAAGCGTGCAACCATCGTTTGAACAGCTGTTGCACTCCCTGTAAAAAAAGAAAAACAAACAAAAAATAAAAAACCTCCAATTCCAGCAGCAGCAAGCGAGATAGCTCCTAATTTTCCAATCATTAAGGTATCTACCAGGTTTAAAATATTTTGAGACATCATTCCCCCAACAATAGGAATACTTAATGCAAGAATCCGTTTTGTTTTAGATGAAAAAAAAGATAAAACATGTGCGCTTAAACTCATAGCTATAACTGTAATATAGGTTAGTTATTAAAACAAATAATGAAATTAAAAAAAATTATACCTTATGTAATATACCAATTATATCGTCTACCACGAGCAAACCCTACAACACTAATATTATATTTTGCAGCATAATCTAAGGCCTGCTTAGTAGGTGCAGTACGAGAAATAATCATAGAAACACCTAAAAGTGATACCTTTTTAATTAACGACAAATCTAACTTAGCTGATATCAGTAATGATAACGAATTAAAATTTAATTCAGTCTCTTTCATAACATAGCGCCCCACTAATTTATAAAAAGCTGTATCTTGAGCCAAATCCTCGGAATTGAATAATAATTTGTTATTAGAAGAAAACGCTGCACTTTCTGTAATCGCTGTTTTTTTAAATAAAACAGCCGCTTGCTGAAAATATGCCGTTATTTCAAAAATAATCTGTTTGTCTGGTTTTATTATTGACTCATTTATAATTGGCAAACATGTGTGTTTAGGTGCCTCTACAAATACATTATTATCTTCAACTTTAATAGATGTATACTTAAATCCAATTTTCCCTGTAACAATTAAATAGCCTAATACAAGTTCTTTTTCAAACTGAGGAGTATGTGTAAGTTCTGTAATAAACTCGTTATTTAAATATACATTTGTTTGTTTTTCAATAATCAACTGGTCTGACTGTCGTTGATTTTTTAAACCTGTAATCTTTCAAAGATTAATCGATTGTGTCCACATTATTTTTTTATATCAACAATCACTAATGTCTGATCATCTCGCTGCGTATTACCTTCTCGATACTCATATAATTGTTCGAAAACTAATTCAAGAATTTCATCTGAGGTCTTTTTCCAATGAATAATAGCCAAATCAATTAATCGCTGCATACCAAAAGGTTCTCTATTAGAATTTACAGTTTCAACAATGCCATCTGTATATAATAACACCCTATCACCGGGTTGTAGCTTAACCGTTTTCTCAGTATAAACTTCATCTTCATACATTCCCATAAAAATACCATCTACTTCTAATAACTCATAACTTAAATCTGAGCGTAAAATAATACCTGGAGGATGTCCTGCACTAGAATAAGTTAATGTCATTTCATCTAAATTAATAGTGGAGTAAAACGCCGTAACATGACTTATCTGAGACTGAGAAATAAACTTTTGAATATCTAAATTAGCACGTTGTAAAATAATAGCAGGAGATCTGTTATTTAACCCAATTCTCCCTAATAACCCAGACGTTAAGGCCATTACCAATGCAGACGAAACCCCATGACCAGCCACATCTCCAATTGTTACTCCAATAATGTTATCTTGCTGATCTAGAAATTCAACAATACCTTTATTATTTTTCTGATGCGAAATCTTTCCTACCGTTTTATTAACAAACGTATAAAAATCCCCCCCTAAAGTAGTGGCCGGAATACACCGTCTTACAATTGATATACGATCAGATTCTGGAGGATCAATAGATAACAACGCTTCTTGCACACGTTTTGCCGTTTGCAAATCCATTGTAGGATCATGAGAATGAACACTTAACTGATTAATTAACCCCTGCTTTTCCTTTTTAACAAAGTTTAACTCAATTAAAATTAAACTTAAAAACAATACTGTACTAGCTATAAGAAAGAAGCTTGACGCATTAACAGCTACAAAAAAAAGCTGAAATAATGCAACAAAAATTAAATAAACAATAGTTTGAGGAACCATGAAGATATTCATACCTTCAAAACAACAAAGTTAAACATATTCATATTTCGAATTATAGCATTAGCAACCAATCACTGCTATCAGATTATTTAACACTTTGACCAAAATGAAGATATATGAAAAAATTCTAAATATGGAAAAGATCGATAAAAAAAATGAAAATCCATTAAACACATTAAATATTAAAAGAGAACACCTAATTGCAGTTCATGAAGCCTTAACGCATACAAACAAAAAAACAAGTTCTAAAAGAGCCCTGCGTCTAAAAGAATTACTCGACATTTTAAAACACCACGACCAAAAACGAAACGATTTATTCTGGGATTAAAAAAATCTATTTATTGCCATGAGATTAATTGTTATTTACAATTAACAAGCTATTAAATTTTAGGCGGTATAGCCAAGTGGTAAGGCCGAGGTCTGCAAAACCTCTATCCCCAGTTCGAATCTGGGTGCCGCCTCCAAATTAAGTCCCATTTTACACCTAATTTAAAACTGAATTATTGAATACTATTCTAACTTATGGTAAAAAATAACTATTCATGACAACAATAATTTCATTTGTTAATCAAAAAGGAGGGGTTGGAAAAACAACGTCTACTATAAATACAGCCACCGCATTATCTAAACTTAATTTTAAAATTTTAATTATAGACATGGATCCTCAAGCAAATTCCACACAAGTTCTTACACCAACTTCAGATAACGACCCTTCTATTTATGATCTATTATTTCCAAACAAATCTACAAAAGAAATCACCTTTGAAGACGTTAAACAATCAACCTACCTTAAAAACTTAGATATTTTACCGTCTAATGTTTTACTTAGTAGCGCAGAAATAGATCTAGTAAATGAACATGCCCGAGAAACCGTTTTAAAACGATGTTTAAAAAACCATTCAAACCAAATAAAACACTATGATTTCATACTTATAGATTGCCAACCCTCCTTAGGCTTATTAACAATAAATTCAATTATTGCAGCGAATTATTTAATGGTCCCCATTCATGCCGATGTATTTTCATTAACAGGACTAGAATTATTAACTCAAACTATTCAAAAACTCCAAGAAGTATTTGAAATTAGCACAACTATTCTCGGATTCTTCTTTACACAAGTCACTATTAAAGCAACTCTATTTAAAGAAGCACATGAACTATGCAAATATACATATCCAAATCTTTTATTTGACACCTTTATAAGAAGTAACTCTGTAATTGACCAAGCAAATGCAACAGACCAAAGTGTAATAGATTTCTCCCCATCTAGTAGTTCTTCAATAGATTACAAAAGCTTAGCTAAAGAATTAATTTCAAAAACAAAAAAATGAGTTCAAATACGTTTGCACAACATAGTCTTTTTAAAAAAAACATACAAATATCATCAAAATCAGATTTAATTAACGATAAGTTAAATAAACATGGAGAAAAAATAATTTTAGATATTGCCTTATCTAATATCGAATCAATGCCACAAGTTAGAAAAACCTTTGAAGTAGATAAAATTAAACGACTTGCAGAAGATATACAAATTAACGGAATGATTCATCCTATTACAATAATGAAACATCCAAAAAAAGAAAACAAATATGTTCTTTTAATTGGAGGTAACAGAGTTCTAGCTTGTAAATATTTAAATCAAGATACTATTCCATGTATTGTTAAAGACTATCAAGAAGATCAAGCGAAAAATTCACTTATACAACTTGCAGAAAACATGCATAGAATGGATTTAAATCCCGTAGAATTAGCAGAAGCTGTTATGAGAATAAAAGAAAAAACAGGCTATACACTATCTCAACTTGCCAAACGACTAGGCCGCACAATAGATAGCCTTAAACAATATAGTAGAATTAATAAATTATCAGAAACAGAAAAGCACTATCATATAGAAAATAAATCTACCAAAAATGAAATTTTAATGTACTTAGCTGAACGAGAATTTAAAAAACCTAAACGAACAGAAAAAACACAATCATTATTCAAACAAATACAAACAAACCCATATCAAAACCTACCAAAAGATGACTTACTTAAAAAAATAAAAGAAGCAGAAGATTTTCTAAAGATTGCAAAAAAGTTAATAAAAAAATAATTATTACCTAGCCAACCTTGGCAACACAAAATACATTAACAAAAACAATAAAAATACCAATATAGAAAACCCTATATATTCATAGCGTATATAACTAACAGAAATAGAATACGCAAGTAATGGCCCCAAAATTCGACTAAGACTTCCAATACTTTCATACATACCCATAATAACCCCACGTCTAGAACTATCTACATATGAGGTTAATAATGATGGCATAAAGGTATTAATAAACGAAATTCCAAACGAAAAAAACACCATAGAAATCATCAACGAAATTACTGTACTAGATACAGACATACCCAAAAATCCAATTGCCAATAAACTAAAACCAAAAGAACTAAATAATGAAAAATTAGAAGACGCTTTCCTAGATAAAAAACCCTGTACCCCCAACCCAATTAATCCAGCATACATAAATAAAAAACTATTTTGCTTAATAGATAACCCCCAATTATAATCTGTAAACATAACAAATGTTGTCTCAAACCCCGAAAACGTAATCATATAAACAAGATAAATCAGAAAAATCAAAATAACCCTAGATTGCTTTATAAGTTTAAAATTTGAAATAAAATTAAATCGATGTTGCGTGTAAGTAACCTTTTTTTCTGGTTCTTTCAAATAAAAATACGTTATTAAAGATGCGCTAAAAGATAATCCAGCAGCTACTAAACTTGTAATAAACTGGCCATTTGAACCATTATGCAAAAAACCGCCAATTGCAGGGCCAACTATAAAGCCCAGTCCAAACGATATACCAATAATAGCCATTCCTTTTGCTCTGTCTTTTTCAGAAGTAATATCTGTAATATAGGCTCTAGCAACAGCAATATTTCCACCTGTAAATCCATCTAAAAGCCTAGCAATTAAAAATAACCAATACGTATTTGAAACAGCTAAAATCAAATACGACAAACAAGTACCTAGTTTACTAATTATTAAAATAGAACGTCTTCCATAAATATCAGACAAATATCCTAAAAAAGGCGCTGCAAAAAACTGAGCAAACGAATATGCAGACATTAACACACCTAATGAAAAATAATTTAATTTAAAATTTTTAGCTAATAGAGGTAATACTGGAATAATTAATCCAAATCCAATTAATTCAGTAAATACAACAAAAAATAAAATAATAAACGATAGTTTATTTGACTTCATTTAATGTCGTAACCGATTAAGAATTGAAAACAAAGAAGCTTTAAACGTTTTTTGTATCTTTTCTACAGACCACTTTTTTTGTACCAACATATATAAATCTAAATTCGTAACATCTTTCCACTTCTTACTAGAAATTTCTTGAATTTGCTTTTTTGTAAATCTTGCTCTAGCAATATTAGGCATTCCATACCCCTGATGAGATCCACGTTTAGAATTAGAACTTCTTTTAGCCATATCTGTACAGTTTATACAAATACGCAAAAATTTGCAAAAAAAATACATTTTTTAAAAATCAAAAAATAAAATCATAAAAAGAACTATTATTTACACATAATTTTTATTATAGAACTTTGTTACGTGTTTATGATATTATAATAAATTAAGTGTTAAATTTTAAATCATTTATTTTAATAATAAGAAAAAACAATTCTTTAAACTACATTAAAAGTAATCCATTTATTATTAATAATAAACCACGAGTAATATAATATTATGACCAAGATAAAACTATGAATTTTTCTTTTATACAATTTTACAAATTTTATTCAAAATTAATAAATTATTTTGCAACCTGAGAATTAATAAAATGAAAACATCTTGTCCATTTAAAAAAATTGCAAGCGAATTAAGCAAATCAATAGGTAAAGAAATTAATCTAGATAAAAACTGGGGGCTTTTCCTCCCTGTTGCACTAGAACCTGTATTAGGATCCCCACCAAAAAACGTATATTATTCTATTGAAGAGAAACAAGCTTTTTTTGCACCTCTTCCACAAAACTTTTTAACATCGCCCGAATTAATGTTTAATCACAATTAAACATAGTTAAAAAATAAATTTAAATTTATTTAATATAGTGCTAATATTTGTTTAGGTCTCAAAATATTATGAATATATTAATTAAAAACATCCTAGCGGATTCATTAATTCCTTTGCAATTTTTCAATCTTAATTACATTAATAAAAAATCTTATCAAAACCTCATATTATCTTCAATAACAAAACCCAAGTTTCAATAATGAAAACAAAATTAGACAAAAAAAGAACAGACCATAAAGCAGATCATAACACAGAAAAAACAACCAAAAAGTCTAACAGTAATATTATAAATGATGGTCTAATATCAGATAAATTAAAAAGCCTATCTCCTCAAAACTCACCAAAGTATTTTAATAAACAAAACAACTCTATCAGCACAGCTTTTATTCCTCATAATCAAAGATTTCCTATACAAACATCTAAATTAGTTAAAGCAATCCCGGGATCAAACAAAGTTATTGATCCTTCATATGAAATTGAAGAAAAAGATAAAATTTACCTTTCAACAGAGCAGTTATCACAACTAATTAACGATGTCACAAAAACTAAAACCTCAGTTCAAGAAGAAACTTTACTAGTTAAACCAAAAAAGAAAAAATCTAAACATGAATTAAAATTCCCCGAACCCAAAAACAATGTATTAATATCTAAAATAAATGACATATGGAATGAAACATCTCATATTATGCCATTTCATCATCTAAAAGTAGAAGATTCCTGTATTAATGGTAGAGAAATAACAGTAAACGGAAAAGGAGTAATCAATTTTGGGTCTTGTAGCTATTTAGGCCTAGAACATCGTGAAGAATTAAAAGAAAAATCAATTGAGGCAATTCATAGCTTTGGTACTCAATATTCATCATCTGTAACATACATGTCTTTAGGAATGTATTCAGAATTACAAACAAAATACAAAAAAATATTTGGAGCAAATGTAATTATTGCACCAACAACTACACTAGGACATGCATCTTGCATACCTTTAATTGGAGATGAGTACGACCTTTTTCTTTTAGATCAACAAGTTCATAACTCTGTTCAAATGGGAGTTCAACTAGCTGCTGCTAAAGGAACAAAAGTTATAACGCTTCCACATAACAATATGAAAGCACTAGAAGCGAAAATAGAAAAATTACAAGATCAATATAGACGAATTTGGTATTTTTGTGATGGAATTTATTCCATGTATGGAGATTGTGCACCGCTATCGGAATTAGAAAATCTAAGAAATAAATATGAAAATTTACATCTATATATAGATGATGCTCACGGAATTAGTTGGACAGGTCAAAATGGTTGTGGATTTGCATTAGAAAAACTAAATCACTTGGAAAAAACAATTGTAACAGCATCTCACGCAAAGGGATTTGGAGGCGCTGGAGGTAGCATTATTATTGGAGATGAAGACACATACAATACAGTAAGTAACTTCGGACAAACATTAATTTTCTCAGGCCCAATCCAACCAAGTTCGCTAGGTGCATGTCTTGCATCAGCAGATATTCATTTATCTCCAGAAATAAATATACTACAAAATAAATTAAAAGAAAAAATACAGTTAAGAAATAACTTATTTCATGAATATAATATTCCTTTTTTTGAAGGAGACACACCAATATCTTTTATATGTGTCGGGTCCCCTAGATCTTTAGGAACTTTATTTCATAAATTATTTGAAGATGGGTTTTATACAAATTGCGCAGTATATCCAGCTGTATCTAAATATAAAAGTGGATTAAGAACCACACTTACATTACATGTTACAGATAAAGACATTTATGACTTTGTTGATTGTGTCTCATATCATTTACCCGCAATTTTAAAAGAAGAAAATATAACAATATCTGATCTTAAAAAACGATTTAAAATCCCTGAAAAACGCCTAGTGTTTAGCTGAAGGTAGCTGCACCAAAACCTCTGTTCCTTTTCCTTCTGTACTATTTATTGCATCTTAGGCGTTGGCTCTATTGGACAAGCTGTAAGTATGTTATTAACAAAAAAAGAAACTATAATCCCTAAAAAATTAATTTTATGTGACGTAATAAGTTGTAAAGTAATTCTAGAAAATCTTAAAAAAAATCTTTTAAAAAACATAAACATAGAGATAGAAATTTCAACAGCAGAACAAGACAATCTAGACTCAACTATCTATAAATCTGACATTATTATTGGATGTACAAACAAAGCTAATATCTTAGATATAAATAGAACTCATGATAATTGCATAGTTTTAGATGACTCCATTCCACATTGTTTCGATATTAAACAAGCAAAAGAAAAAATGAGTAATTCAAATTGTATCTTTAGTGAAGCTGGAATGTTAAAGAACAACACTAAAATCAAAGAGTATAGATACTCCCCCAAAGCATTAATCGATATAAAAGATAATCTTCCGGGTATTATTTGGAAACGCGATTATTATGAAATTACAAGTTGTATTTTATCTGCTTACTTAACTGACAAATTTAATGCATCTCCTACGCTAGGACTCCCGGAAGTTTCAACTTCATATGAACATTTAAAAATTTTAAAAAAACTTAATTTTACAGCAGCTGACTATAGACTAGAAGGAAACTTAATTTCTAATTCAAAACAAAATTAATAGTAATTTAAACTACATATTCGTATAATAAAGACTATGTTATTTATGTATTTAAGTATGTTAAGCATTAATTTTTTACTAGGCTTTATACCCCTTTATATAAATTACAAAAATATCTCAAATATTTTATTTTCATTATGGATATTCATAATGAATGGATGGATTATTTCAAATTACATGATCTTTAATTCAAACAATATTCTATTTTGGAATAAAACTGCATATATATTTGCAACCATAGGAGTTTCATTTTTATTTCTATTTATTATAAACTATCCACAAAATAGAATTTCTTTAAAAAGCAAAATCGGATTTTTCTTTTTTAGCCAACTAATAATTAATTTATCACTAATCATATCACCCTACTTAATTATATCCATGAATAGTTTAAGTGAAATAACGTTTGGTAATGGACATATAATTTGGGTAATTTTATTTTTAAGTTTATTTATAAGCACAATTTATTATGGGTTTAATGAAACAGAAAATTTAGATCAAAATATTAAGAAAACTTTAAAAATAATTAGTATAGGATTTATTTTATTCATTCTCATTTCATTTACATGTAATTTAATAATACCGGTTATATTTAAAGGAGCCTCAACTTACAAATTTGGACCCTTAGCTGCACTAATTTACAATTCCGTTATTATTTATTGCATTTTAAAAAACCAATTACTAAATATAAAAGTATTAATAAGCAAAATAGTAGCATCCACGCTAAGCTTTATAATTATATTTTTAATAATATTCACAACACATTGGATACTACATCAACTAATCGAAATTACTCTCTGGATTATCTATACTGCAAATACATTATTTTTAATAACAAGTATTTTATTATACGACAAATTACGAGTAAAACTTCAATCAACTACAGAAAAATTATTTTTAAAAGGAACCTACGATTACAAACAAGTAATGCTTAACTTTTCCTCTACTTCAAATTTTAATTTTAGCATTAATTCATTACACAAAAAAATAGAATCCTTTTTCATAAACGAACTAGAATTTGCACCTATAACCTCCTTTTTTCCTCAATTTTTTGAAACACAAAAAAATACTTCAAGTACCCTAATCTCAAATAAAATGAAATTATTAAAATTAACACAATCACAAATTAAAGTTCTCCAAAAAACAAAAAACTCATTTATATTAATTAAAAAAATTCCAGATAAAATACTTGAATTAAACCAATTCAGGTACGCACTGATCATAAAAAATAAAAATACAATTTTAGGAATAATAGCCTTTGGTGAAAAACTATCTGAAGAACCTATTTATCAAGACGACATCCAACTACTAAATACTATAAGTAACCAAATTGAAACATTTTTAAATCAAATTAAACAAGCAAGAATTACATCTCAAATCGAAATAGCCCAGACTATTCAACAAGAAATTATCCCAAAAACAATAACACTTCCTAATTGTAATGTTACAACTTGCTTTGAATCATCAGATGAAGTCGGAGGAGATTATTATGATACATTTTCAAACAAAATTGGAAACTGGGTAATACTTGGTGATGTATCCGGCCACGGAGTTGGATCTGGAGTAGTAATGTTTATGGTTCAAAGTATTTTTAACACATTAATAAACGAATGCAAACTAACATCACCAGCACAATTAAACAAGTCAGCTAACAAAATTCTATGTCAAAATTTTAATAGATTAAAAGAACCAAGACCAATGACAATAGCAACACTTTATACAAAAGATGGCAAAAAATTTATTTATCACGGATCACATGAGACCTTTTTTATTTACAATGCAAAAAAAAATACTATTACACATAAACCATTAAATGATATTCCATTTGGATTAGGTTTAATTGATGAATTAGATGAAAAACTATTTATTGATCATGAAATAAATTTAGAAAAAAATGATATGTTAATCCTATGTACAGATGGAATCATAGAAGCAATGAATGAAAAAAAAGAAGAATTTGGAGAAACTAGATTAATAGAAATAATAAACAAAAACAAACACAAACCAATAAATGACATAAGAGATTTAATAATTAATAAAATAAAATTATTTTCAAACAATAATTTAGATGATGACTTTTCAATGATAATAATTCAATCAGAACTAGCCTAACATAAAAAAAAGACATTTATGACTTTGTTGATTGTGTCTCATATCATTTACCCGCAATTTTAAAAGAAGAAAATATAACAATATCTGATCTTAAAAAACGATTTAAAATCCCTGAAAAACGCCTAGTGTTTAGCTGAAGGTAGCTGCACCAAAACCTCTGTTCCTTTTCCTTCTGTACTATTTATTGAAACTTTTCCATTATGCTCCATTACAAGCTTATGAACAAAAGATAACCCTAACCCTCTCCCTTTAGTTATATGTCTAGAACGATGCAGCTCAAATACTTTAGGTAAATCCTTTTCAGAAATACCAATACCATTATCTTCAATAGCAACAACAACATCTTTATTTAATCTATACGCTCGAATAATAATTTTACCACCCTCAGGTAACGCATCATTAGAATTTTGAAAAATATTTAAAAAAACATGCTCTAACTCACTTTCAACCCCCATTACAAATAAGGAGTCCTCTTCAAATTCTGTTAAAACAGAAACATTGTTATTATGAAATTTATATTGAATAACATTATTTATTATCGTATTTATATTTTGGATAATTCGATTATCTTTTTTCTCTTTAATATCATCTGCAGTTAACCGTAATGTAGTTCCTACAATATCATTTGCACGCTCAACATTAAATAAAATTGCTTGCTTAAAATCTTTTTCTTGATCTGTTTTTTCAGGTAAATCTTGAGCTCTTGATCTAATAATAGATAATGGAGTACGTATTTCATGATTATATTCTTTTAATGTAAACGCAAAGTCCTCATTCTTTTTCGATTGAATTCTCATAATTTCTGCATCAAAAAAACGTTTTTGACTTTCTTGAAACTCATTTTGTATTTTTTCATAAGGCCGCATTCTATCTAATATAGCTTTAGCATAATTAGACACCGTATTAAAAAACATAATATCTTTATAACTATATGATAACTCCGAAACTTTTTGACCTAAAACAAGTAGACCTTCTAATAAATTATGAGGCGAATATAAAGGAATAAAAAGACTATATTTAGAAATACCAAGTCCAAAAGCAACCTCTTTTATTTCCATATTCATTTTTTTCATTGAAACAATATCGAAATTTGATTGAAAGTATTTAATTAAAAGAGAATCGGCCTTAATGATAGTTTTTTTATCATTATTATATAATGTATAATCAGTTAATTTTTCATCTCCCGAAGAATTAGAAACGATAATCGATGATGAATTAATTTTAATAACATCTACAATACTTGATAATATCGATTGAAAAATTTGTTGACGATTATTTATTCCAGACAATTGATCTGACATTTTTTGCATAACCAATTCAGAGTTATAAGTATCTGAAATAAATTTTTCATCAAAACCAGTTTGTAAAATCTCTCTCAATTTAGATCCATATACAATAGCTAAAATAATTAATGCAAAATTAAAAAGAGCTAAAACGATAATAGACGTAATAAATGTAAGCCCCATAACAAATATAAACCCAGCAATAGCATATGTAATTCCATATGAAAAAACTCTACTTATAACTAATTGAATCTGAAACAATTCACTTTTAGTAATACTGTAGGCTACCGTTCCCATATAAAAAACCAAAAACAAATTATCTAATCGCGGTATATTAGGAGAAACGCTCATTGAAATAGAATAAACAACAGCGGCAACTATAATACTTACAGAAGCAAATATATAATATTTCATCTGTTCTTTTAACCGGCCTCTACTACTCAAAAGACATTTAATAACCAAAAAGAAACTAACTAAAACTGCAGCTATAATATAAAAAACAAAAAAATAAAACCCTAAATTCACACTAGTATTAATAACACCCAAATCTGAAACTAAAACGTCCTGAAAAAAAAATTTAGATAAACCTATATTAAAAAAGCTTAAACAAATAGAGATAAAATAACACACCTCTATTAAGTACCTAAAAGGTCGTATTTGAGTAAAAAGAGATATAAAATGAAGTAATGTAGATGCACAAAATGGAGTAATTATATAAATACATCTTAAAATATCTTTAGGAGAAAAGGAATTAACTAAAGATGTATAATAAAAAATATCACCAAATATACCAACAGATAACGATATTAAAAAAAAGAAAAAAACTTGATTTATTCTAGTTTTCACACCTTTAAACAAAACGAAAAAAGCAATTATCGTAGTTAAAAAAATTGCAGTTAACGATGTAAAATAAAAACTACTCATTTATAATAAACTCTCCATATATAACGTAACAATTAATCTTTCCAATCAGGCTCCATTTCAGCCAATCCTTTATTTCTTGAATATGATTTTTCTCTTAAATCATTACTCATATACTCATGAGTTTGATTAATAACAACATTTTTTAACGTATCAATTAATTGTTGATTATCCCACGGTTTTTGCAAATATTCAGCAACTCTACCAATTGTAACACTTGTCGCTCGTGACCAAATTTCTTTATCTTCATAAGCACTTAATAAAATAAACGGCATACATTCATAAAACCCTTCTTTTTTTCTCCAATTCATAAGCATTTCAGGCCCATTCATAACAGGCATTTTTACATCAAGAATAACGCAATCAATTTTATTTCTTCCTAGCCCCGCCCAAGTTTTATTTTTTATTAGCGCTTTTAACCCTTCTTTTCCATTATTAGCAGAAATCATAGACCATCCTAATTTACCTACAATATGGCGCTCTAATTCTTGAACTACAGAAACTTCATCATCGACAACCAAAACCAAAGGTTTCCTTTTTTTCATTTCAACACTCCTTTTCTCACCGATCTTCCCAATAAAACATCCATGTTTCATATGAATGAATTGGGCCATAAAAAATCCCTTTAATTGGCAAATATATTAATAAAGGAAGATAAACAAGTACTATTAACATCGATTCAAAAAAAGGATGCGGCAACTTAATTTTACCTAATGCAAAATCAAACTTTTTTCCAATTATATCCTGTTCATTATTTGATTGACTCAACTCCATTTCAAAATATCTTTTTCCCATAGATTTTGGATAATATTTATAATAAGAAGCATTCATTTTAAGTCGATGAAACAAAAACTGTGGCCAGGCAAAAAAGCCACCCAAGATACCAAGAAGAACGCCGATGCTTCCTGCATAAATTAATGTCACAAAAAAAAACAAATAATATAAAATTCGATTCAAAATAATTCACCTTAACACTATGAATATCATTATAAAAAATTATAACATTGTTATTTTAACACACCAAATAATTCATAAATATATTAAACTTTAAATAAAAAAACTAAATATTCAAATAATATAAAATAATTTTTATATTTAGTTTGTTCATTGAATAGACTAAAATAATACTATTCATATGAATTTTATATATTATTATCTCATAGTTACGCCAACCCTTACTGGAATATTAGCTTTTATAACTTCCTATAAAAACAAATTAATTCAATCCAGTTTATTATTAACTATTGGCATATCATTTTGGATAAGTTCTCTATTTAATCTATATTTAAATAACCTAAAACCAGCAGCTTTACTATTACCTTTAGGTACTTCAATAACTATAACAAGTTTTTTATTAATAGCTATTTACTATCCAAAATCCTCCATTAAACTATCACAATTAAAATTATTTTTTATCTATTTACCATTAATCATCATTATAAGCACACTAATAGCCACATCTTTCAATCCCTTGAATTTTCTCACTAATAAAAACACCACCTTTTTTCAATACTTTGTTACAATTTATTTTATTTTATATTTAGGGCTATCAGAATTTATATTAATAAAAAAAATAATCAAAAAGACATATCAAAAAAACCAAAAAAAATTAATATACTTTGCTGTAAGTGGATTATGTTTACTAAGCCTTGCATATACAAGTCCTTATATTGCCAAAAATTTTTCCATATATTCATCATTAATATATATATGTATATCTATAACTTTAATTAGCTTTTCAATGAGCTTTTTATTTATTTTAGTAGATAACAAACTTTATAAAACCAAAACTATCTTAATAAAAACTATCCCCTTTCTACTAAGCCTTTTAATCCTAGCTACTAGCTATATTTTCATATTTAAATTAACACAACACTATTTTAGCTCATCATTAAAACCCATTTACTACATTCAAATTGGAATTTATTTAAGTATAATATTACCTTTATTTTATCCCTTAAAAACAAGGTTTCATTTCATTTTTGAAAAAATTCTTTTTAAAACACAATACAATTATAAAAAAGTCCTTTACGACCTCTCTACCGAGCTCAACCAAACACATTCTAGTAAACATCTACATAAAATATTAACTATACTTTATCTCAATAAATTAGAGCTAAAAAATGCAGAAATTCTTATTCCAAATAACTTCTTTAACGACTCCAATACGAGCAATTCCTTCTCTTCTTATTTCAACAATATAAATAACCATCAAATTCAATTTACAAATACAGAAGTAGAATTTTTATCAACACATCAATCAAGGCCAATAACAATAGCTGAATACATAAAACACTTTCCAGAAAAAACAACCCTATTAACAAAATACACAGTAATATTAAGTAATTTTAACCTGGAAAAAAAACTAATAATGGTAAGTCTCTTAGGCACAAAACTAAATCAAAACCCCTACGATAAATATGATTATCAATTATTTATTTCAATAAATGAAAACATTTATTCAACTATTGACCGAATAAAAAACCAACGAATTACAAGCCAACTAAATATAGCAAAAAGAATCCAAGAAGACATAATACCTACAAATGTAACAATTAAGAATTGTTCTAGCAGCACCTTTTTTAAATCTTGCAATGAAGTTGGGGGTGATTTTTTTGATTATCATAAACGAGGAAATAACGAATGGATAATATTAGGAGATGTTACAGGTTTAGGAATAGGCGCTGGCATGGTTGTTTTAATGATTCAAAGC